>JASFVM010000143.1:0-6844 GCA_050049835.1 Gammaproteobacteria bacterium | reverse complement strand
CGATATGATGAAAGATGGCCGCACACGCCGCGCCACGGTCATTGGCTACGTAAAAAAAGAACCGGAGTTCCCCGCACCACTGGATGCACTCTATCGTCACAAAGGCAGTATCTGGCGACGCGCCCGCGGCGGCAAGGTGTCACGCCTGGAACACGACATCAAGGCGTTCGAGTCCAGCGGTCTGTTCATTCCGTCAGTGCGTCGTTTCACCATCAGTCTCGCCGACCGCAGCGAATTCGCTTTCGGCCTGCATCCGGAAGTCGTGGTTGTAGACAGCGAAGAAGGCATCAAGCGGACCATCCAGCACGGCCTCGAATACCAGGGACTGCCGCCCCGCTACTACTCGAAACTTCGTGAGTATCTGCAGGTTCTGTAATACCGATCATCATCTTTGCCGCACCCCACCATTGTGCGCGGTATTTGATGTCAGAGCGGAACCTGTCCGGTCTCTGGCCCGGATCTTCGACTTGTCTCTACCACCCCGGGAAAGGGTAAGTTATTGCTCTGAGCCCGAATATTCAGGCCAGGCTATCAGTTGATAAAATAGTTGATGCCGGCGATGACACCGACGACAGCAACAACAAAGATAATGGTGCGAGGCCACAACAGGAAAATGACCCCCGCCAGGCCGCCAGCGCCCATGTTTTCCATCAGCGCAAAGGTCGGACTGTCCTCTGCGAGACCATACTGTCCCCCAACTTCATGTTGCACGCCAACAAATACGAGCAGGGCGAACATGACCAGGGTAAACATAACAGTGAGTGCCATGCCGGTTTTGCGTATACGATTCCAGCCGTAAACGGGATCGACGAGGACAAGCCATGCAAACATCACCGGAATCATCAGGATGAACGTAAGCCCGGCGACATTGAAATTGTGTTTGGGCAGGCCAAGCCTTGAAAGATCCACGTACCCGCCCTTCTGAATCTTGTCCATATCCCTGTAATATTGCTCAACAGAAAATTTCTCTTCTGAATCTGGATCGTTCATGGCTCGATTCCCGGGCTGGTTGATTAATCACACCCTTTATTTATACGCCGGAAGAAGGATTGAAAGCAAATAACATTGCTTGCCATTTGTCACTGTCCCTCTTCTTCCGGATCGATATCAAGCTTGTTACCGTATTCTTCAATCACATACAAACAAGTTGTGCGAATCGTGATCGGTCTTCATTAAATATGCATATATGACAGACGATGACTGTTGCCTTTATCCTGTTTTCCGGTTTCAAGGAGTAAAACGTGAATAATACCGGTCACTCCACCCTTTTAATAAAAAATAGATTACATGCTAATTGACCTGCTGAAGTCGACTTTAGGGCTGTTTCCGTCTATAGAAATTACAAGGAAAATTACACTTACGGTTTTATGAGGAAGGTTGGTTTTATGAAAACCCGTTTTGTTTTTTATATAACAGTATTGAGCATTTTATATGGCTGTGCAGGACACATGCCGCAAACAGCAGATGAATTCCGCAAGGGGCTGCCTGATGCATTTATGGGAAAGGTTGAAAAATTTCAGGTAAATCGTTCTTATACCGAGGTTGGCAGATCTTTTCAGAAGATGGCACCGCAGTGTCTCGATGTCAGGATCAAGACAACTTCTCAAACCAACACCAGTTACCAGGTTATCGTTACCAAATGGAACCCGACTGTCAGAATCAATGATCAAAAAGCCGAATTACATATACAACAATTACATGAACAGGGTGTACTCAATGTTTATGAGGTTCCCGATAAAGGCTATTACATGATGGTAGTCGATGCGATTCCTCTCGGTAATAACAGCTCCGAGATTGTCATGTACCGTTCTTCGGTCGGCAACAAGGCATTGATCAAGGCCATCAAGGGCTGGGCTGCTGGTGAGAAGACTGGTTGTCCGGATTTGACAGCGTAATCCTGAAGTATCAGCACAATTACCGGGACAGCCATGACACGAATTAATTTTTCCGTTCTTGCTTTTACGGTCTGTTTCATCACTGGATGTTCAGGATTAAAGACCTATCACAGTGATCTGCAGAATAATTTGCATATCAAGACGCAAACAGAATCAGGTTCCTTGTTGTCGAGTGTGCAGGCTGCAGTCGATATTCACAAGGTGAATCCAGACTGCAGCACCGAATATGCCGGTACGATTCAACTTGACAATTCACCGAAAGAAATCGGTTTACCTGCAGGCCGTTCAAGTTACCTGGTGTTTGTGTTTGAAAGATCAGGTTTATTCAGCGCGGATACAAGCACAACCTATAACACCCTTTTGCGCCCACGCAACGGGTATCAATACATTGCAAATGTCAGTTACGAGGAAAACATCTATAACGTAATTATTAATGAAATCGACCCCGGCAGCAGAAAAAGCCGAGAAGTCGAGACCAGAGGCATGTACGCCTGCAGACCGGTTTGAACTGTGCAAACAAGCAAAACCAGCTTCATATACCTCAATGTTATAGCCTTAACCTGTTATAAATTGCACTTGTTCTGATTAGACCTGACAGTATTTTCAGGTATGAAATGCCCGGCGTGGCACATAAAATCAATTCCACAGATGAACGCAGGTAAACACTGATAAATCTGTTTTTTAACTTTCTTAACATCTGCATTTATCTGCGCTCATCCGTGGATAATCCTGTTTTTACAGTTCCGGATACAGATATAAAGACCAGGCAAGACAGATCTGAATCTGACGCTGCCTGGCAGATTAAATTTACACCACTACATATAAATGGAATCAGTGACAACAAAGCTTCAACAGGCTGCGAAATATTATGTCATCGCCTCCACTTGTCTATGTGCAGGAATAAATAATTCTCTTCCTCTATTTATCTCACTCACCCGGAGTCTTTGAAGTCTTATTATCAGCAGATCGCAGGCGCTGAAAATAATCCGCGGCAGCCTCCTTGACTCGTGGTGCGAGCAGCAATGTTGCCACCATGGTCGGTATAGCCATCAGCCCGTACATACCAATAAGAAAGTTGAAAACAAGCTCCAGCGACAGTACCGCACCGACGATCACCATAAGCAGGTAAAAATACCGGTAGTGTACTGAACGCTCGGCGCCCAGGAGGTAGCTGAAGCATTTGCTGCCGTAGTACCAGTAGGTGAAAATGGTTGTCAGGCTCAGCACCATTATCTGCAGCCCCAGCAGTACCTGGCCTGTCACGCCCAGTTCCTGCCCAAAGGCTTTCATTGTCAGCTGCACACCCTGCATGCTGTCCGTATGCTGCCAGACACCGCTGGCGATGATCACGATAGCGGTGCAGCTGCACACAATCAGCGTGTCAATCACCGGGCCGAGGCTGCCGACCAGGCCTTCACGGACCGGTTCATTGGTTCTGGCCGCACCGTGCGCCATCACCTCGGTACCAATGCCGGCCTCGTTGGAAAAGGCGCCACGGCTCACCCCGACAATGATGACACCGAGCATACCGCCGGCAACGGCGTCCGTTTGCCAGGCATCGTGTACGATCAGCCAGAGATAAGAAGGGATTTGTTCGAGGTGATTGGACAGCACGACGATGGTCATCATCAGGTACACGACCGCCATGCCGGGCACGAGGCGCACCGCAAAACCGGCCACACGCTGGATACCTCCCCAGATTACCATGCCGACAAACAGTGCCATCATCAGGCCGAATGCCAGGTTGAATACCAGTGCTTCGGATACCCATTCCTGCGGTAATACCTGCGTGCGCACAACGGCGGTGAGCTGATTGGCCTGGAAGGCAGGGATCGTGCCGAAGACGCCGGCAACGGCGAACAGGATCGCAAGCGGTTTCCACTTTTCTCCGAGACCCTCCTGTACGATGTACATCGGCCCACCCTGGAGCTGACCCAGGCTGTCCCGGCCGCGGTACATGACGCCCAGCGTGCAGGTAAAAAACTTGGTGGAAATGCCAAGCAGCGCGGTGACCCACATCCAGAAGATGGCACCCGGCCCACCCGCCGTGATCGCGAGGGCGACACCGGCGACATTGCCGAGGCCGAGGGTACCAGCCAGCGCTGAGGACAGTGCCTGTCGGTGGCTTAATTCACCGTCATCCTCATCGCGGTCGAAGCGACCACTCAACAGAGCGAGGCTGTGCGAAAAATAGCGGAACGGGTGGAGACGGCCGTAAATGGTGAAGAGTACACCACCTCCAACCAGCAGTACCAGCATCGGCACACCCCAGACCAGGTTGACGAAGCTGTCGATGAGTGTATTGAGTGCAGTCACAACGGTCGCCTTTGGTCGGCGCTCCCTGGAGCAGAGTTTTTAAACATAAAAAGCGCTGTTTAAGCCGTTATTTCGGCCCGGGTTTGTTTGAAATTGTTTTATTGACAATCAGTTGCGCAGGTCCGACCCGGATATCGCTAGCTAGACCAGGACTGTGACCGCATCCCCGATCTTTAACTGTAATATTTCATCCGCCCGCCCCTGGTTGACAGCAAGTTCAACCAGGCCATTGGAGTTTTCGTACCAGAAGCCCTGTCCCGTGGCAACATCAGCAAAGGTCCTCGCCCGGTAAAGCTGTTGATCGCCTGCAGCAATAATCTGATTTGTGTCGAAGCCTGCTGCACGGATGCCGGTCATGGTGTTGCCAAAATGATCAATATAGATAATCTTCTCCAGATCGCTTGGCCAGTCGCGCAGGTCATCAGGTGACATATCGAAAGGCTTTCCGGGGGGCGCTTCGCCGTTTGCCAGCATCGCGGCCACCGGTGCAAACAAATCCCGACCGTGAAAACTGGCTGACAGCCTTTCCGGTTGCCAGCTGATTTCCCACCATTCGATCTCACTGTTCGCCAACGCATGCTGGGCGACTGTATTGAATAAGCCATTATCCGGTCCAACAAACCAACGCCGGTTAATCCTGGCTATTAATGGCCTGCGTTGACTGCCGACACCAGGATCAACGACACACACAAAAACACTATCCGGTGGAAATTCGCTTACCAGTGAAGCCAGCAGATACGCAGCAGCTTGAGGGTCACAGGTTGGTGCATCATGCATAAGATCAATCACAGGTGTCGTTGGCGCCTGCTGGCAGAGTACTGACTTCATTTGTCCTACGTAGGGTCCGGTAAGACCAAAATCTGTGAATAATACAATCATCCTCGATCTATCCGTTGCGTGGTATGTGACTTGTCATTAAATCGCGTCAGCCAAAAACTTTCTCAACCAGTCAGCAACAACTGGTGCATGATCCCAGGCGCAAAGGTGGCGGAAGGCATATTGTTTAATCCTTCGGCTTTTTATTCTATTCGGCGAGGACGAAATCCACCGGACCTTCGAAATAGACCAGTGCGACCAGCTTACCCTGGCCCGCGTTGACTTCAGCATGTATCTCGCCACCGGGCTGGACCATGTATGACCCGGGGCCATAAACCTCGGATGACGTGATGTCGTTGTTCGTGTCTTTGCTGCGGGTTTGTAACTCACCCCTGATCAGCACAGCGCGATAGGTCGATGAATGACTGTGCCAGGGCTCAGCGTAACCTTCGGGAAAACGAACCAGAACAGCGGCTGGCCCGGTTGCAGGGTCACCCCACAACTCTGCAATCTCAACCGGGCTTCCTTCTCCCAGCGGGGTGAAATGTAAATCTTCGTAGGCAGTAATCGATTTTCCTGTCATTGCATGTTTCCTCATCAGGCGCTCGGCAAGCTGTTCATCATACTGATAAACAGTAACAGAGTGTGAGTACGTGCGCTGATTTCCGCTTTCAAAAATCTAACATGCCGTGTCCTGATCCGGTCTATCATCGTGTCTGTCCCTTAATTATTTTGATTGTCTCAATCCCCAAGGTTCGTTCCAACCCGCCGCGCACTTTCAATCCAGGGATGATCCAGTGGCACCAGTTTCTTGCGTCCCGCCACCTCTTCCAGCGGCATGGCCTCGGTGCCGTCGCCGCGGGCAGCAACCATAACTCCGCTGACTCCTCTCTGTATCAGGTCGGCGCAGGCCGTACCCAGACGGGTTGCCAGCAAGCGATCAGCCGCCGATGGCGTACCACCACGCTGTAAATGACCGAGAATGGTCGGTCGACTTTCCAGACCGGTACGCTCCTCAAGCTGGTGAGCCAGCTTGAGGGTATGATCACCACGTCCGGCCTCCATGACGCGTATCGTTTCCCTCGCCTGCTTGCGCGCTTTCTTGTTCTCGAGATCAATGGCTTGCTGCAGGCTTCGCCTGGCGTCGTGCATTTGATCCGCCTCTTCCAGCGACATGGCACCCTCGGCAACGGCGACAATACTGAAATTCTTGCCGCTCTTCATCCGTTGCAGAATCGCATCAGCCACGCTGTCAATGTTATAGGGGATCTCGGGTAACAGGATCACGTCGGCACCGCCGGCAATGCCGGCCCCCAGTGCCAGCCAGCCGGCCCGGTGGCCCATGATCTCCACGACAATGATGCGGTGGTGGCTGTGAGCGGTGCTGTGCAGGCGGTCGATGGCATCGGTGGCAATACCGAGTGCAGTATCAAAGCCAAAGGTGACATCGGTGCCGAAAACATCATTATCGATAGTCTTGGGTAGAGTAATGACGTTGAGGCCCTTTTGCTTTAACTGCAACGCGTTCTTCTGTGTACCACCACCGCCGAGACAAACCAGCGCATCCAGGTGATTGGCCTGGTAGTTCTCGACGATGACATCAGTCATGTCCTGTGACTTGCCACCAATTTTCATTTTGTGCGGCTTGTCCCGGCTGGTACCGAGAATAGTACCCCCTACAGTGAGGATACCGGACAGGGATTTGCTTTCCATACGCATGATACGGTTCTCTGCCAGACCACGAAAGCCATCGCGAAAGCCGATAACCTGCATGTCGTATTCGTTCAATGCAGCCTTGCCGACACCTCGAATCGCAG
>JASFVM010000142.1:0-6864 GCA_050049835.1 Gammaproteobacteria bacterium | reverse complement strand
CTCTATGCCTCTGCGGTGAATAAAAGCTTCACGTGATTCCGCTTTGCTATTTAGACCGGGCTACCGCACTCTAGGCTATGGCTTTCTGTATTCTCGCCAGCGCTTTTTCCAGACTTTGCATATCGGTCGCAAATGAAAGCCGCAAATGCCCGGGCAAGCCGAACGCGGTGCCGGGAACCAGGGCCACTTCCGCTTTCTCCAGCAATAGCCGGGCGAGCTGGACATCGTCGTCGATGCCTTCCATGCGCTCGATCACGGCATGAAACGAAGGGAAGCTGTAGAAGGTGCCATCGCTGGGCAGGCATTTGACACCATCCATGGCTCTCAGTGTCTGGTAGACAAAATCGTGTCTTTCGCGGAATACCTGGCACATTTCGGCAAGAAAACTCTGGTCGCCATCAAGTGCCTCCCGGGCCGCTTCTTGTGCAATGGAGCAGGGATTGGAAGTACTCTGCGATTGCACCTTTTTCATGCCCTTGATGATTTCTGCAGGCCCGCCGGTATAGCCAATGCGCCAGCCCGTCATCGAATAGGCCTTGGAGACACCGTTCATAACCAGTGTACGGTCCTGCAGTTCCGGGCACGCATTCAGTATGTTGTTGAAGCCTTCATCAGTCCAGACGATGTGTTCGTAGATGTCATCGGTGATGATGGCTATATCGGGGTGCTGCAGCAATACATCGCCGAGCGCCTTCAGTTCATCACGTGTATAGGCCTTGCCGGAAGGATTTGACGGGCTGTTGATCACCACCAGGCGGGTGCGGTCGGTTATCGCGGCATCGAGTTGCTCTGGTGTTATTTTAAACGACTGTGCCATGTCACCGCTGACAATAACCGGTTCACCGTCTGCCAGCTTGACCATATCGGGGTACGAAACCCAGTAGGGAGCCGGGATGATGACCTCGTCGCCGGGATTCAACAAAGCCTGGGCAAGGTTGTAGAATGCCTGCTTGCCACCGACCGAGACAATAATCTGGTCTGCTTCATAATCCAGTCCATTATCCCGTTTGAACTTGTTTATAATGGCCTGCTTGAGTTCTGCGGTACCATCAACGGCCGTATACTTGGTCATGCCGTTATTGATGGCTTCGATCGCAGCCTGTTTGATATGCTGCGGAGTATCGAAATCAGGCTCACCTGCGGCCAGTCCAATGACGTCACGGCCCTCAGCGCGGAGCTGGTTGGCAAGTGCGGTGACGGCAAGCGTAGGGGAAGGCTTGACCCGCTGAATGCGGGCAGAAGTTTTTATGCTCAATGGTCTGGTCCCAGTGCCACTAAAATTTTGTTTGATCACCGTATTGTAATTCAATGTCCAGACGTTTTGAAATAAAGACTGACTTTTCACCTGCAGGCGATCAGCCGCAGGCGATTGACGCGCTGATCGAGGGCATCGACGCCGGGCTTGCCAAACAGACATTGCTCGGTGTTACAGGTTCGGGCAAGACCTTTACCATTGCCAACATCATTCAGCAAATCCAACGGCCCACCTTGATCCTGGCGCCGAACAAGACATTGGCCGCACAGTTTTACGGCGAGATGAAGGAATTCTTTCCCGGCAACGCGGTGGAGTATTTCGTTTCCTACTACGACTACTACCAGCCCGAAGCCTATGTGCCAGCCAGCGATACCTATATTGAAAAAGACGCATCGGTCAATGATCACATTGAGCAGATGCGTCTGTCAGCAACCAAGGCCATCATGGAGCGAGAAGACACCATCATTGTCGCGACGGTTTCTGCCATATACGGCCTGGGCGATCCGAAATCCTACATGACCATGATCCTGCACCTGGTGCGCGGAGACCTGGTTGATCAGCGCTACATCCTCAGGCGGCTGGCAGAGCTGCAATATACACGCAATGATCTTGAATTGAGACGCGGCTGCTATCGAGTGCGCGGTGATGTGATCGATATCCATCCGGCGGACTCGGAACGTGAAGCCGTGCGCGTCGAACTGTTTGATGAGGAAATCGAGGGTCTGAGCTTTTTCGATCCCCTGACCGGCGAAGTATTGCGCAAGGTTGCGCGTCTGACGGTTTACCCCAAAACACACTACGCAACCCCACGCGATACCATCGTCAAAGCGATCGACCAGATTCGACTGGAGCTCAGAGACCGGCTGCGGGAACTGCGTGAACAGAACAAGCTGGTGGAAGCGCAGCGACTGGAAGAACGCACCAAGCTGGACCTGGAGATGATGCAGCAGCTGGGTTACTGCAGCGGCATCGAAAACTACTCGCGTTATCTTTCAGATCGTCAGCCCGGCGAGCCGCCACCCTGTTTGTTCGACTACCTGCCGGATAGTGCTCTGCTGGTGATTGATGAAAGCCATGTCACCATTCCGCAGCTGGGTGCAATGTATAAAGGTGACCGTTCACGCAAGGAAAACCTGGTTACTTATGGCTTTCGCCTGCCGTCTGCGCTGGATAACAGGCCTTTGAAGTTTGCCGAGTTCGAGGCGTTGTCACCGCAGTGCCTGTATGTATCGGCGACACCTGGCCCGTACGAAGCTGAGCACTCGGATGCTGTTATTGAGCAGGTCGTGCGTCCCACAGGACTGCTGGATCCGGTTATCGAAGTACGCCCGGTCAATACCCAGGTTGATGATGTGCACTCCGAGATCACGCAGCGTGTCAGTCACGGTGAGCGCGTGCTGATTCTGACCTTGACCAAACGCATGGCCGAAGACCTGACTGAATACCTGATGGAACACGGCGTGCGCGTGCGTTACCTGCATTCCGATATCGATACCGTCGAGCGTGTCGAAATCATCCGTGATCTTCGCCTCGGTGAATTCGATGTGCTGGTCGGTATCAACCTCCTGCGCGAAGGTCTCGACATCCCTGAGGTCTCACTGGTGGCCATCCTGGATGCTGATAAAGAAGGATTCCTCCGCTCAGAGCGGTCATTGATTCAGAGTATCGGCCGTGCTGCGCGTAATGTGAATGGCAAGGCGATCCTGTATGCGGACAGAATCACTGATTCGATGAAACGGGCAATGACAGTTACCAATGAACGCAGGGAAAGGCAGGAGATTTTCAATGCCGAGCGTGGCATAACGCCGACAACCATCAGCAAGCATGTCACCGATATTCTCGAAGCGAACTACGAACATAAACCAGGACAGACATACAGCACAGCAGTAAGAAAGGTGGCTGAGGAGAGGGCCGAGTACCAGAGTATGAAGCCGGAAAAACTGTTAAAGGAGATCGAAAAAATCGAAAAGCAGATGTATGAACATGCACGTAACCTGGAATTCGAGGAAGCAGCGCTATTAAGAGACAGGCTGGAAGAAATCAAGATGGTCACCCTCGGCCCCGCGGCCTGACGGTAGTGGCGAGGAGGTATTGTGACCGGGAACCATATACAGGAAAAGGTTCTCGCCAAGGCGCTAAACCCGCAAAGAAATATCTGAAATGGTGTCAATTACAAAACAGAAAAAACCAGATCAAACCTTTGCGCTCTTTGTGCCTCTGCGAGAGTAAATTTTTTCAACAGGCCGAGTGTGCAGTTAACGGGCGAACACGGGTATTGCTAAAAATAATAAGCGAGGTCGATCTGGGCGAAATCGTCGAAGCGGAAGCTGTAAAGCGGGCGACCCTCTTCTGTGCCTGAATAAGTGCGCAGCTGTGCTTCCAGTGTCCAGCTCTGGCCGAGTCGGCGACTGGCTTCGATAAATCCGGCGATGGTTCGGGTGTCAGCATCGGTGATCAAACCGAACAGCACCTCGGTGGATTGCGCATCGTTCATCACATAACGCAGGGCAGTGGCAAAATCATTGTCAAAAATCGTTTCGCGCTTGTTTTTATCGCTGTAGTGATATTCAACAACAAAACCGAGGTCACTGGCTGCTCCAGTGAAGCCGACCCAGGTGTATTCAAAGCCGAAGACTGACTGGAAACTGTGCGAGCCCTTGCGATTGCCTGAACGAAACTCGGTATTGGTGGCTTCGAGCTTCCAGGTCCAGTCGCCAACAAAAACCTGGCCGTCAATGCCAGCCTGGTTGATCAGTGAATAAACCGGAACCACGACAGTGGGCTGGCCGCTGGCGTCGACAGCGGTGGGAAAGAAGTCGCTGGGTTCGCGGCCAACGCCACTGAAATAAGACAGGCCAAATTCCCATTCGCCAATATAGTGCGAGTAGCGTAACGCCAGATCTATATGGTCCTTGCCGGCGCTGAAATCATAGATGGCGTCGCTGTCGGTATCGATCACAACCTCCGGGCGTGGGCGGCCTTCGACACCGGCAAAGGTGCGTTCACGAAAACCGGGAAGCACGAAAAAATTAACAATACCCCAGTCCTGCACGGTGCTTAGTCTGATCATGGGCTGTCCCAGCTTGTCTTCGCCGTCGACATTCTCAACCAGGTCAGTCTGGTTGACGATATCAACCAGGTGATTGGTTTCGGTTACGCCCCAGAACACCTTGCTGATACCTGCCGTCATTTCAAATGCATCGAAGACGCCGGTCCAGGAGAGTTCGCGGATATCACCGTGGGTGCGATTATCATCATACTGGTCAACACGGTAAAACAGCCTGGCATCGACAGTATGATCGCCGTTGTCCCAGCGGTGATAGAACTGCGGTTCTGCAGCCAGTGACAGGTAGTTATTATGCTGACGCGGATCGAGCGGGTCCTCAAGGAAACCACGGTATTGGGCAGATACATTGCCCAGCCATTCTGCTGCATTGGCGGGCAACTGCAGCAGGGCGGTGCTGATGATCATGCCAGTCAACAGGTATTTCATAAAGTAGCGGAATATTGCAGCACTACCTGGCGCGTTTCAGGCTGTTTTTGTTGAAATCCCTGTCTTCGAGTCCAGTTTTGAACCGGTAGTTGCTCCACGTCAGCCTGGTACTTTTTCCGGTTTGATGGTTCTCCATGAACATTTCATTAGCGCGCCAGTATTTGTCCAGGTATTGCTGGTAGCCGCTGTAGGTCAGTGTTTTCAGCAATGTGTTTTTACGGTCGTAGAAAACAATTTTTTCAGGGCGGTACTCGGCCTTGTTTATCCAGGCTACCTGCCGTGTATAGCCTGAATGTTCATATGCCGGATAACGTTCGACAACGAAACAGTCAATACCATTATATGTTTCATCATGCAGATATTTGTAGGTGTATTTTTCAACTTCCTGTGAAGCTATGTCTTCATATGCGAATTCACTTCCCATGAAGGGGCCGGACTTGTTTTTCGAGTTGATACGCTTCACCCGTTTGAGTGCCGGCAGGTACAACCATTGTTCATCAGGTTTGATGGCGTGTGAAAACGTCAGAAATGCGGTGCCCCTGACGTCTGCCGGTTCGTCAAATATCGACATCGATTTATCACCATCACCGATGACCTCCAGTGTTTTTATGCGTATGTACCGTATGCTGGTATCGCCCTGTTTGTTCTTCAGTTCCATGGTCATATTGGCGGTGGAATCACCAAAGCCTTCGTCACGCCTGTCAGCTTCGATGGCGATAGCCAGACCTTTGTCTTCTGCAGTTTCTGCCTGGATCGCAAAGGGTATCAACACTATAGCGACTGCTGTGAGTATTATTCGAATCATAATTCTGTTCATGCTTTTATCTCCCCCTTTTCTTCAAGTTTGATTAATAGTGGCGGCAGCAGCATGAAATCAATCGCCAGTGCCAGCGCGATGACCACGCTGGTAAGTAAACCCATTCCGGCGTTCAGTTCAAAATGCGATTGCGCCATGATCATAAAGCCGGCAACAAGGACAACTGATGTTACCAGCAGGGCAATGCCGACACTGTTAAAGGCATAATGTACAGCCTGTTCCGCATTGAAACCTTTTTCTCTGCGGGCGCGCAGATATTTGCTCATGAAATGGACCGTATCATCGACGACGATGCCCAGTGTCATGCCCGTAACCACCGAGAGCGCGATACCCACCTGGCCTACGAACAGTCCCCAGATACCGAAAGCAGCTGCTGCCGGCAGCATGTTGGGCAGCAGGCTGATAAAGCCATACCTGAAGGAACGAAAGAAAATGATAAGTACCATTGAAATCATAAACAGTGCAACCGTGGTACCTGTCAGCATGCTGTTGATATTGCGTTTACCCAGATGCGCGAACATAACGGTAGGGCCGGTACCGAAGCCAACCAGTTCCGGCATGTTTTCCTGCAACCAGGCGGATGTTCTTTGTTCCAGTGCCAGGATTTCGTTCGATGAAAGTGTTTTCAGGGTAACAGCAATTTTTGTCGCTGTTTTGCCGACATCAATCTGGTTGTTCAGGTCGAGACCGTAGGGCAGTGACATTTCATAGAGCAGCAGATACTGTGCCGCCAGGTTCCGGTCCTCGGGCAGTTTGTACCATGCAGGATCGTCGCCATGCATGTTTTTATTGAGTCGTTTAAAAGTATCGGTAAGTGAAAATACATGGATGACTTCAGGCTGCGCGCGCAGATACTGTACAAACTTATCGGCATTCTGCAGATATTCAGGATCACTGATGCCGCCGTCCTCATTTGTACCCAGTGAAAAGTCAATGTAATACACACCGGTCAGGTTTTCAGCGGCGTAATCAGAGGCCTGTCTGAATTCAATCGTTGTATCGAAATATTCAACAAAAACATCATTCAATTCATTTCGTGGTACCTGCGCAACCAGGATAATCACCACAATCGAACTGCCGATCAACAGGGCTTTGTAGTGTCTGATGACAAAATCACCGAAATGCCCCATGGCATATTTACCGGTGACTTCGCGTGTCGATCTGGCCGGCAGCATGGAAATCAATGCCGGCAAGAACGTGATCGAGTAAATAAAGGCGGCAGCGACGCCGATAGCGGCGATATTGCCCAGGTCGTGGAACGGGGGTGCATCGCTGAAGTTCAGGCTGAGAAAGCCGAGC
>JASFVM010000141.1:0-6878 GCA_050049835.1 Gammaproteobacteria bacterium | reverse complement strand
TCCAGGGTAAAAAAACTGACTTATAACCCGCCTCAGTAATGCTGGCAAGTGCAACACAGGTGGCTGCAACTGGAAAGGCATGGGGGAGACTTATTTTTAGCGGTAATTCTGATGAATAAACTTTCTGTGGCTGCGTCTAAACAAGACATCGTGGACTTGAAAACACGAATCAATACTTTTAACAACTATGGCCTGCTCATCGGGCTGAATTTTGGAGGATATAATGTTGAAAATCAGATCACAGTTCATTCCAGCGCTGTTTGTGGCGTTATTCCTGGCTGCCGGCCCGGCATTGATGCCGACCCACGCCAAGGCGGAGGAATCCGGTTACGGTAAACAGAAGGTCGTTTACCATATCAATTACGATGATCCTAAAAAACAGGCGGGCGCACTGCGCAACATCCAGAATCATATCAATGCCGTCGGTAAGGATAATATCGACATCAAGGTCGTTTTGCATGGCAATGGACTGGCACTACTGCTGGAACCGGATTCCCTGGAAAAGCTCACCAAGTTCAAACACGCCAATGCAACACCGACCATGGCTGCAAAGATCGATGGGCTGAAAAATCAGGGTGTAGCTTTCAATGTGTGTGCCAATACCGTGCGTGGCCGCAAGGTCGACATGGATACTGACCTTTACAATGTCGACGAGTCAGATATCGTACCCAGCGGTGTGGCGGAAGTCGCCAAGCTGCAACAGGAAGGTTACGTTTATATCAAGCCGTAACGCGGGCAGACGTCATAGATTCAGATATCAATTATCAGCTTGATCACTGATTTTGCGGCGAACCCGAAAATACCCATTCCCAACGAAAGAAACAGGATGAAGGTGCCGAATTTTCCGGCACCTGAGTCTCTACCCAGCTTGTAGAGAATAAAAACCATTAAAAAGACAAGCCCGCTAATGCAGACGGTCAGCGATATTTCCTCAAATTCCGCAATGCTCATAATAACAACAATGAGTTCTGATTATTGATTGATTAGTGAGCGCGGACTGTAGCAAACATAAGCAAATAATAATATGCCAATATGGCGGAAATTATGTTCTGTCGTGTAATGTTGAGCTCGATTTGTTGTTAGCTGTTTGCCGAAGGCTGGAGTATATTGACTGAAAAAGCTGTCAGTCTGTCCATCAACGCATCGGGTCAAGAGCAGCAGGGGTAATGCGATGAGTAAAGAAAAAACAACAACCTATCGTGGCAACAGCATCGATGTACAATGGGACAGCCGTTTATGTATTCACATTGGAGAATGTGGCAACGCCGAGGGAGAATTATTCATCGGCGGCCGTGATCCCTGGTGTCAGCCTGATCTGTTGTCTGACGAAGAAGTGAAAGAAATTATCACCCGCTGTCCTTCCGGTGCGTTGACGTATAAGGACAAAGCCAATGGTGACGAGGAACGGCCTGCGCAATGCAACACGGTACAGGTTGTCTATAAGGGACCATTATATGTGAAGGGCGAACTCCATATTGAAAATGCACCGCAGGGGATGCCGGGGGTAAGTTTCCGTGCGGCATTATGCCGCTGTGGACAGTCTGGCAACAAACCTTTTTGCGACAACAGTCATCTCCAGGCCGGTTTCGAGGATTCTGGCGCTGTTGGCGAAAAGGGTGATGGTATCGACGAAGAGGGCGGAAAGTTGACGATAAAATCTGTTCCAAATGGTCCTTTGCTGCTTTCGGGTAATTTTGCCATAGTTGCCGGCAGCGGTCGTATCGCCTGGCGGGGAAGACAGGCTGCCTTGTGCCGATGCGGCCATTCCGGAAACAAGCCATTTTGTGACGGCAGTCATAAGGACGCAGGCTTCAAAACTGACTAGCGAACTCTGCCAGCCAAAACAGGAATAATAAAATAATTCGGGCCACTCTTGCCCATGGTTCAAGGTCAAATATCAGACAGGCGATCAAGCTGCGCCCTTATTTGTAACTTATTTGAATCAAAGACGAAATGTAATAAATTAGAAACATTTCCCTGCTAGCTTCAAATGCAGCCATTAATGCAGTTAGATTGTAATCAAACCGTGATTCATTCCATTAAATTTTCATCGAAGTATTGAAGTATGCCTGACGCATTTACCCTTGAACCCCGCATTGCCTATTTTTCCATGGAGATCGCACTGGACAGTGAAATACCCACTTACAGTGGTGGCCTGGGTGTACTTGCCGGCGATACGGTACGTTCGTGCGCTGACCTTGACTTGCCGATGGTAGCAGTCAGTCTGGTGAGCCGGGCCGGCTATTTCAGGCAGACGATTGATGACAAGGGCCGGCAGGCCGAGCAGCCCGATCCATGGAATCCGGAACAGCACGCAAAGCCGCTGAACGCAAAAGTTGCGGTGACTATTGAAGGACGGCTTGTCTGGGTTAGTGGCTGGCTCTATATCCTGCATGGCCAGATGGACGGACGCCAGCCAGTGATCCTGCTGGATACTGATATCGAGGAAAACAGCGACGAGGACCGCCAGCTGACCCATAACCTCTATGGTGATGGTGAATCGTATCGGCTCAAGCAGGAAATCATCCTTGGCATAGGAGGGCTGCGCATGTTGCAGGCTCTCGGGTTCACCATCCGGCAGTACCACCTGAATGAAGGTCATTCTGCTTTGCTGGTGCTCGAATTGTTAAGACGTAATGCCTACCTGGCGGAAAATATCCGTCCCGGAGAATCACCCTATGATGTTCCGAGGGTACGCGAGTTGTGTGCTTTCACCACCCATACACCTGTCGAGGCAGGACATGATCGTTTTTCTTACGACCTGGTTGCACGTTACCTCGGAGACTTTACCGATCTTGCTATGCTGAAACACATGGCCGGTGAAGATAACCTGAACCTGACCCGGTTGGCGCTGAACATGAGCGAATACGTCAACGGTGTTGCCAGAAGTCATGCTGAAGTGTCGAACAGAATGTACCCGGGCTATCATGTTCATGCGATCACAAATGGCGTGCATCCGTTTACCTGGACCGCCGGGAGTTTTATCAAGCTGTATGACAGATATGTGCCAGGCTGGTGTCATGAACCCGAGTTGTTGATGCGAGTGGGCCATTACATTGATGATGATGCAATCTGGCAGGCACACACTCAAGCCAGACAGGTGCTGATCGAAAAGGTCAGACAATTGTGTAAAATCGAGTTGTCAGCGGATAAACCGATTCTTGGTTTTGCCCGGCGTATGACCGCTTACAAACGACCCGATTTACTGTTCAGTGATCTCGATCGGCTCAAGGCCATTGCCCGTGAGTACCCGTTTCAGGTTGTGCTCGCCGGAAAAGCGCACCCTATGGACACGGAAGGCAAGCGACTGATTGAAGTCCTGCATCAGCATATCAGTGAGCTTGCAGATATTGTGCCGATGGCTTATCTGCCGGATTATGACATGGCTCTGGCGCTGGAACTGGTGTCCGGTGTTGATGTCTGGCTCAATACACCGTTGCCGCCAATGGAAGCCTCCGGCACCAGCGGGATGAAGGCGGCGTTCAATGGCGTGCCTAACCTGAGTGTGCTGGACGGCTGGTGGATAGAAGGCTGTGTAGAAGGTGTAACGGGATGGGCGGTAGGTAACGGTGTGAAAATGTCAGCAGTTGATGATGCTCGCTTGCTATATGACAAAATGCAACAGGTTGTGCTGCCGCTTTACTATCATGATCGTCCGGGCTGGATTCAGGTAATGAAAGGGGCCATCAGCCTGAACGCCAGCTATTTCAACAGCCATCGCATGATGCGGCGTTACGCCACGGAAGCATATATACGCTGACCTGGCATGGAAGGAGACGATAAGATGTCGCAGTTTTACGAGGAGGAGCTTTGTTCCTGTACGCGTTCAAGAGCAAAAGTCGGCACTATAACGCTACGACTGCGGTCGAAAGAATCGTTCACGGCTTGATACAGTTCCTCTACTGACGGGGCCAGGGATTGGTGCAGGCGGTCTCCATAGGTGGTTTGCATCACCACGACATCAGCCCTGTCCGGAGTAACCGGATCGCGCAGCAGGGGACGGCCTGCATTACCCGGAAATCAAAGACATTATTGATATCTTTCATTGTTGTGATAGTAGTGGTGCTTCATTGGCCTCATACCACTCGAGTATGCTGTCCCAGATCTCCTGTGCAGTTTCGGCATACCAGAATAATTCGCGATCTTCCTCATCAATGACACCCTCTGCTACGAGAAAATCGACATTAAATGCCTGGCGCCAGTATTTCTGGCCGACAAGAATTATGGGGATCGGATTTATTTTACGTGTTTGTACCAGTGTCAATGTTTCAAATAACTCATCGAAAGTACCGTAGCCGCCTGGAAAAACAACCAGGGCACGTGTACGCAAAAGAAAGTGCAGTTTGCGCAAGGCAAAATAATGAAAACGGAAGCACAGGTTTGGTGTGATATAGGGATTGGGATATTGTTCATGCGGCAAGTCGATGTTCAGCCCGATGGAATGACTGTTTACATCATAGGCGCCCCGGTTAGCTGCTTCCATCATGCCGGGACCTCCGCCTGTCATAATAACGAGTTGGCCATCAGCGGCTGCTCTGCCAGCTTCACTGACCAGCTTGCCGAATTCACGGGCAACATCATAATAGTGGCTTTTTCTTAAAATACTCTTGGCGACACGCAGACGTTTCTGTAACTCTGTGTTGTCGGGGCTTATTTCGAGTTGAGCGAGCAAGGTATCAACCTTGTGCTGAGCGGCTGCCGGCTCGTTGATGCGGGTACTGCCAAATACGACGATGGTATGATGGATATCGTGCTGTTCGAGCAGTAACTGCGGTTTTTGATAGTCGATTTGCAGCCGTACGCCTCTTGTTTCATCCTGGTTAAGAAAATCAATATCCTGGTCGGCCTGACGGTAACCCGGACTATCCAATATGTCCTGGACTCGTTGCGGGGCAGCGATATCTTCCTTGGCGGGTTTTGGTTGAGACCACGGTAGAGGCTCACGCCGATGCTGCGGATGTGCAGGTGTCGGTACCTTTGTACTGGTATCGGGCGTCGGGCTCTTCTTCATGATCATGCCTCGTCAGTGGTAATGTTGTTTATGGTAGATGGATGCAGCGCATCGATATTCCTGTGACACTTCAAAACAGACTGGTTTTGCCGGGTGATTAACAGGAAAGACAGTGACATGGCTTATGCAAGATACTGCGTGTCATATAAGTAGTTTATCTGTCTTTCCATCTATCACTAATCTTTAGACTTGTGAGCCTGCCTGCTTGCATCAAGATGGCCGGTGCTCAGCAATATGACTTCGATTTCTTCAACAATCTCTTCCTGTCGCAGTGCGTTACATTGCCGGGTCAGTTTTTCTGCTTCATCATCAAGATGTTTGACTGCACCTTCCAGATGACTGACCCGTTTATAGTTTTCTGCCATCAATGATGTGTATAACATTTCGTGGAGGAGGGCAAACAGATAATGTTCTGTAAGATCGGCGAGAAACATTTCTGGTGACTGGTTCAGTTGAGGCGAGTGTGAATATGCCGGCGTCCTTTGCGAGAATCCTTCAAACGGTGGTAATAATCGCTTCGTAACGATGTCATCTTCGTCGTTATGATATATACAAAAAATGCTAAGCCCGCCGTGCATGTTCTGCAATGCCATCAGTTCATTGACGACCCCGGTGAGTAGACTGGTTACTTCTTCGGCTACACTGGCACCGTTTACCGAAGCGACCAGGCGTACATCATCTTGCAGCAGTGTTTGTAACTTGTGTCCGACTACAACAAGCTTTGTATTGTCGGGTGTTTGTGATTGTCGATTGTTCTCCAGGTGCTTTAACAGGACATGGTTGAAATTGCCGCAAAAACCACGCTCAGTACCAATCAACAGATAAACAGCTGTCGTTGTGTTGACACGGGGCAGTATGTCCTGATGGAAACTTAAAAAATCAGTTGCCACATCCTCGATGCTTTCCACCACACACTGCTGTGCCTCAAGCAATCGATTCAGTTTTCGTGTTTCCATGTACGCCAGGGTTTTCATTGAATTGATGATGTCACGGATTTCGGACAAACTGTGACGATGTTCTTCAAGGTCGCGGCGACGTGTCATGACGTTGAACCTAGAATGCTATCAAGCCAGTCGGTCACAGCTGTGCTCCATTCTTCACGTGAGTCATCGAGGCTCAAGGACGTGTGTTGTGCTTTTTCCTCAAAAGCCTCCAGCAACGGGGTAATGGCATCAACGTCTGTCGATTCAAAATGACCATCGTTAAATGCCACCAGCCATGCCAACTGCGATGTGGGCGGCAGGGGGCTGAGGCGATCCTGCTTCAGTATCTCCCGTAACAGCTGGCCGCGATGAATCGCAGCTTCCATGGAAGCTTCCAGACGGGCACCGAAACGCGTAAATACCTCCAGTTCCAGAAACTGCAGATAATCGAGTTTCATGCGCCCTGCTTCGTCCTTGATGCGGGGATGCTGGGCTTCACCACCAATGCGGGATACCGAGCGGGCAATTTCAATGGCAGGACGAAAACCGGCACTAAACAACTTGCGATCAAGATAGATCTGACCGTCAGTAATCGAGATCAGATTTGTTGGAATGTAGGCAGCGATCTCGCCGAGACTGGTTTCGACAATGGGAAGCGCGGTCATGCTGCCGCCTCCCTGGGCCGCATTCAGGCACGTGGCTCGTTCGAGCAAACGGGCATGCATGGAAAAAATGTCACCCGGGTAGGCTTCGCGGCCGGGCGGGCGACGCAATAGCAAAGACAGCTCACGATATGTTTTGGCGTGGGTGGACAGGTCATCGTAGACCACGAGGACATCATGCCCATTTTGCATCCAGAACTCGGCAACGGCACAACCCGCAAACGGTGCAAGATGTTGCAGGCCCGGCAGGCTGCTTGCCTCCGCCACGACGACGGTGGTGTA
>JASFVM010000140.1:0-6881 GCA_050049835.1 Gammaproteobacteria bacterium | reverse complement strand
AATAGTTTCGCACCATCAGAATAACATCCTGATTACAACAAGTGTATTGCCCCTCAATGATGAACAGATTTGCCTCTTCGCCTGCCCATAGCTTGCTGCGTTGTCTGGCGGGTGTAGTGCTGACATTGCTGTTCTCTGTGACCCATGCTGCTGACAAACGGCACATTGCAGCTTTACAGGCCAGCGCAAAAACGCAAAATCTATGGCTGGAAAATGAGTGGCTCAACCTGCTGCATTACAGCGGTGAAGGTGAAACACCGGAAAATTATCAAAGTGAAGTCAATGATGAACGCTTCTTCCTGGCTGATAATGGTGATGTCAATCCGGAAGCTGAATTACTTGCCACTATTGCTGCTTTTTACCGAACTGACAGCGCTGGAGATGATCATGCCCAGTGTCAATTTACAGCTCGACTGAACTGGCTAAAACAGAAGCTCCCCATCGACGCGAGTACGCTGCCAGCGGTCCAGTGCGACAGCTATACAGAATGGCGCAAACATGTAAATTCCGACCGGGTAACACTGGTATTTCCCGCCTATAACCTGAACAGCCCGTCATCGATGTTTGGCCACACCCTGCTGCGTCTCGATTCTGCCAGCGATGAAGGCAATTCCAGGTGGTTGTCTACCGCCGTCAATTTCGGCGCCAATGTCACCGAGGACGACAATTCGATCCTGTATGCCTACAAGGGCCTGGTCGGTGGTTATTCCGGCATTTTTGTCACCGATCATTATTATAAAAAAATCCAGGAATATAACCGGATCGAACATCGTGATATCTGGGAATACCGGCTTAACCTGACAGGCGATGAAACCGAACGCATCGTCGCCCATCTGTGGGAATTGCAGGACATCAATTTTGAGTATTACTACTTTGATGAGAACTGTTCATACCGGCTGCTGGAATTACTGGAAATAGCCCGTCCCGGCATCGAGCTAACCGATGAATTCAAGATCACTGCCATTCCGGTTGATACCGTACGTGCAATCGATAAAGCGGGTATGATCGAAACGGCCACTTACCGCCCTTCACAGGCAACGCTGTTACGCCATTTACTGCAACTGGCACCCGAAGACGACCACGACCTGATCATAGCCTTGTCTGCCAATATAGCCGTCGCCAAACAGGATGCATTCACGCGATTACCTGAAGACCGACAAAGAAACATCACCGACATTGCTTACCAGTACCTGCGCTACCAGCAAACCGGCAAGGAACGTGACCCGGCCATTGCCAAGCGCAGCCACCGGTTGCTGTTACTGCTGAATTCATACCCCAAGGAAACGACTGCAAAACCGGAGGTCGCAATCCCGGTCTCACCCGAAAAAGGTCATCGCAGCAAACGTGTCACAGCGGGCTTGGGCAAACGACTGGATAATTATTACGCTGAGCTGGGTTTCAGAATGTCATTTCATGATCTCGAGGATAATGAAAACGGCTTTCTGCGCGGCGCCCAGATCAATATCGGCAGCTTACAGATTCGCGCAGAAGAAAATGAATCCATCAGATTGTACCGGCTTGATCTGGTCGACATCATCTCAATCACGCCACGCACACGCTTTTTCAAACCACTCGCCTGGAAGGTTTATGCCGGCCTGGAAAGACAGTACACCCATGGTGTTGATCAGCTGACCACACACGTCACCGGCGGCGCCGGCGGCAGCTGGCAACTACTCGAAAACAGCCAGGTTTATGCGCTGGCTACAGGCAGACTGGAAATTAACAAACAGTTAGACCGTGCCATTGAACCGGCAGCCGGTTTTTCATCAGGCCTGTTACAGCATTTTGGCCATACGACCGCGCGCCTGGACTTCAGCGGCGAGCAATTCCTCGACGACGTGTATCGTCTGCGGGCAAGTTATGTTCAGAATGTTGTTATTAATACCAACCATTCCATAAAGCTTTCTGCCACATATGAATGGCAGGAAGCCGACGAATTCTCGGATATACAGCTGAATTACCAGTATTATTTCTGATCAAACAGAATTCAGAACATCCCCTGGAACGGCAGGTATTTCAGTTCATCACCGATAGCAATGCTTTTACCCGGTTCGACGATAACCAGCCCATCGGCCCAGCTGGCTGAACTCAACACCCCGGAGCCCTGGTGTGGAAACATCTCGGCATGGACACCTGCCTCATCATTGCGGATGCGCACACGCAGGTATTCCTGGCGCTTGATACCCTGCCATTGAAAACCGGAACGGACTGTCAATGGTTTCACCAGACAGTTCCCGGCACCCTGCATTTTCAGAATCAGTGGGCGTGCGAACACCAGGAAGGTAACGAATACCGAGACCGGATTGCCCGGCAGCCCCATGAACAAGGTATCGTCGACTTTACCAAAAGCGACCGGTTTGCCGGGCTTCATGTTGATGCGCCACATGTTGAGCTCGCCCAGCTGTTGCAGTGCGCTACGTACATAGTCTTCTTCACCTACAGAAACACCACCGCTGGTCAGCACAAGGTCGGCATCTGCAGCCGCACGCTTTAATACCTCAAGCGTCGCTTCCAGCGTGTCGGGAACGACGCCGTAATCAATCACTTCACAATTTGCCGACTGCAGCAATCCTCGCAAGGTGTAGCGATTGGAATTGTATATCCGGCCCTGCCCAAGTGCCCTGCCCGGTTCAACCAGCTCGTCGCCGGTGAAGAAAGTTGCGACCTTGAGCCTGCGTTTGACAAGGGCATGCGCCAGGCCGACCGATGCCATCAGTCCCTGCTCCTGCGGACGGATTCGCGTACCGGCATTGAGGATGGTGCTGCCCTGTTGGATATCCTCACCTGCGCGTCTGATATTATCGCCTGCTGTTACCGTGGTGTTGATGGCAACCGTATCGCCCTGTTGCTGACAAAGCTCCTGCATCACCACGGCGTCTGCACCTTCGGGTACGGGTGCACCGGTAAATATCCTGGCTGCAGTCCCGGCTGCGAGCCGATCACCACCATGCCCTGCCGCAATACGCTGACTTACTGTTAACATAGCACCAGGCTTTACACAGTCGGTACTGCGGACGGCATAGCCATCCATTGCACTGTTGTCATACCCGGGAACATGAATGGCCGATCTAACATCTTCGGCAAGTACACGCCCGAGGCATTCTTCCAGCGCCAGTTGTTCAGTCTGCTCTACTGTATCAGCAGCATCAAGAATGCGTGAAACCGCCTGATCAACCGGTATCAAGGATGGTGAGTCACAACCATCATCAGTGATGATTTCCCTGCTGCTCATTTCTCCAGCAACCGTGGCATCAGCTCGACCATGTTGCACGGACGGTTGCGGTAATCCAGCTGCGGGCCAATGATGTCATCCCAACCGGTTCGGCAGGCACCGGTTGAACCGGGCAGGCAGAAAATAAAGGTTCCGTTGGCCACCCCGCCCAGTGCGCGCGAAGCCACGGTTGAGGTCTTGATGTCCTGGTACGAGATCCAGCGAAACAATTCACCGATACCTTCGATTTCCTTATCCAGCAGCGGCCTGACCGCCTCAGGGGTAATATCGCGGCCGGTCATACCGGTACCACCGGTGGTGATGATGGCATTGATATTGTCCGCCGCAATCCAGCGGGAAAGCACTTCGCGCAGCTTGTAGATATCATCAGGTATGATGCATTTCTCGGCCAGCTTGTGACCGGCTTCGCTCAGCCTTTCAACCAGCAGCTTCCCTGAAGTGTCTGTTTCTTCGGTGCGGCTGTCCGAAACCGTCATAACCGCAATATTTACCGGGATTAATTCACGTTCGCTCATCTTGTATTTCTGAATCCAGACGTCATGCAAAGCATTATTATGCCATTATTGGCTATCCATTCGGGTGAATAATCCACCGGGTGGTTTTGCGGTAAAATCATATTTATATGAGCCAGGATAAATCAACCACTGATCAGCACCCCGTACTGCTTGATCCTTTTTCAAGACGCATCGAGTACGTGCGCCTGTCAGTTGCTGACAAGTGCAACCTGCGCTGTTTTTACTGCCTGCCTGAGAGCTTCAGGGGCTTTGAACAGCCCGAACACTGGCTCAGTTTTACAGAAATTGAACGCGTTATCAGCACCTTTGCCGAGCTGGGTGTTGCACGCGTTCGCATTACCGGTGGCGAACCCCTGGTCAGAAAAAACCTGCCCGAGCTGGCAAAGCGACTGAAGGCATTGCCAGGCCTGGAAGACCTGTCACTGAGCACCAATGCCGTTCTAATGAACCGTTATGCTGAACAACTGCATGATGCAGGTATCACACGTATTAACGTCAGCCTGGACTCATTGCGTGCGGACCGTTTCAGGAAAATTACCGGTGGCGACCTGCAACCGGTCATCGAAGGACTGTTGGCAGCCAAACAGGCAGGATTCTCACCGGTAAAAATCAACATGGTGGCGATGCGAGGGATCAATGATGATGAATTTGAAGACATGGTGGAATTCTGCCTGGAACATGACTTTACGCTTCGTCTGATTGAAACCATGCCTGTCGGTGCAACCGGAATCCTGGCCAGTAATCATTATCTTGACCTGAAACACGTCAAACAGCAGCTCGAAAAACGTTTTGAGCTAATTCCTGGTGTCATGCCGGGCGGCGGGCCCGCGCGCTACATGCAGGTTAAAAACACCAACCTGCGTATCGGTTTCATTACGCCGATATCACAGCACTTTTGTGCTACATGTAACCGGGTCAGACTGGCTGTCGACGGAACGCTGTATCTGTGCCTGGGTCAGGATGATAAATATGAATTACGCCCGCTGTTAAGGCAGGGCATCAGTGATGACGGTTTGAAAAATGCGATCATGGAAGCGATCACACTGAAACCTGAAAAGCATGAGTTCAGCGAAAGGCCTGGTCAGATTGTACGCTTTATGAACATGACTGGTGGTTAGCCACCTCGAAGCCAGGATGTTGAGCTGTAGCAAGGCTTCCGCTATCCTGCCCGCGTCTACAAAAATGAAATTAATGTCGAATCCGTAAATATAACAATTTCAATCTGCACATACGGAAACATTATCGAGTGTCATCAGCCATGAATGATCAATCAAATGATTGCAGCAACATTATCTGTCGCCTGTGGACAGCCATCAGGTCTCCCTCAAGATATTCACTTGGCTTGCTGCTGATAACCGGTTTTGTAGCAGGCATTATTTTCTGGGGCGGCTTTCACTATGCCATGGAAGTCACTAATACCGAGGAATTCTGTATCTCTTGTCACGAGATGGAAAATTTCGTATTTGAAGAATACAAGCAGACCGTTCACTACAGTAACCGCACCGGTGTGCGTGCAACCTGCCCGGATTGCCATGTGCCGAAAGAATGGCCACACAAAGTCGCACGTAAAATCAAATCAACCAACGAGATCCTGCACAAGTTGCTGGGCTCAATCGACACGCCGGAAAAATACGAAGCCAAGCGACTGGAACTGGCGCAAAGGGTCTGGGACGATATGGAAAAAACCGACTCGCGCGAATGCCGCAATTGTCATGGTTTCGAGTTCATGGATTTCAGCAAGCAGGGTGAGGATGCCGCCGAGACCCATCCGGACGCAATTGCGGGAGAAATGACCTGTATCGAATGCCATCGTGGTGTTGCGCACAAACTTCCCGAAGGCGCCTAGCTTCAGGTGATTCCGATGCAGCTTTCACGGCAGGACACAGTAACAGGCAGCGGGTTAACCGGATAGCCCTGCCATGCGTGCGATTAAGCCATTCATTTTAAAGCAGAAAATTGTTGAGCGTTGCGCCCGTTTCCGCTATGCTGGGGAACTTTTCAGGCACGTTTAATTCGGATTCTTATGACAATTACAATGCGTGCACAAACCAGCTACAGAAGCAAAGATAATGAACGATAGATCAGATACCAAGCAGGACAATTTCGCGGTCAAAGTCGGACTGGCCGAAATGCTCAAGGGTGGCGCCATTATGGATGTCACCACGGCGGAACAGGCAAAAATCGCCGAGGATGCCGGCGCCTGCGCAGTCATGGCGCTGGAGCGCATTCCGGCCGATATTCGCCGTGACGGCGGGGTTGCGCGCATGTCTGATCCTGACATGATCCAGGAAATCAAGGATACGGTCTCTATCCCGGTGATGGCCAAGTGCCGTATCGGCCATTTTGCCGAGGCCCAGGTGCTGGAAGCACTGGAAATCGACTTCATCGACGAATCTGAAGTGTTGACGCCGGCTGATGAAGCCAACCATATCTACAAGCACGATTTCAAGGTGCCCTTCGTCTGTGGCTCCACCAACCTCGGTGAAGCCCTGCGCCGCATTGGTGAAGGCGCGGCCATGATGCGCACCAAGGGCGAAGCCGGCAGCGGCAATATCGTTGAGGCAGTGCGCCATATGCGCTCGCTGCAGGACGAAATGAAGCGCCTGACAACCCTGGGCAGGGAGCAGCTGATGAGCGTCGCCAAGGACCTGGGGGCCCCCTACGACCTGGTCTGTTATGTCGCTGAACACGGCAAACTGCCTGTTCCCAATTTTTCTGCCGGTGGCATAGCCACCCCCGCTGATGCCGCCCTGGTCAGACAGCTCGGCGCCGAAGCCGTGTTCGTGGGCTCCGGGATCTTCAAATCCGATGACCCTGCTGCCCGTGCAGCCGCCATCGTAAAAGCAGCTACCCACTTTGACGACCCGGAAATCCTGCTGCAGGTCAGCCGCGGCCTGCGCCCCGGCATGAAGGGTCTTGAGATGTCGGAAATTCCTGAAGAAGAACGTCTCGCGGTCAGGGGCTGGTAACTGCCACGCTGCAAAATGAATAAAGTTATTGGCGTCCTTGCCCTCCAAGGCGCCTATCAGAAACACGTCGAAAGCCTTGATCGCCTGGGCGTTGAATCGCGCCTGGTACGCAAATCCAATGAACTGGTTACGTGCGACGGCCTGATCATTCCCGGTGGTGAGTCG
>JASFVM010000004.1:0-25456 GCA_050049835.1 Gammaproteobacteria bacterium | reverse complement strand
TCTCTTCGACCTTCATCACCGCCACCGTTCTCAGTGCCGCCGTGTGGCCCGATTTCAGCGACATGGTTTGCAATGAGGCGATACCGAGCATGCCGACCGAGAGAATCAGAAACGCCACCAGCGCTTCGATCAGCGAAAAACCCTGTTGCCTGTGCTTGTTGAATATCTGCATCTTCATCGTCATTGCCATCGCTATGGACAGGAAGCTATGTCTGCCAGTTGATTGGTTGAACGTACTTTCCCGGATGGGCTTAAATTGACACCACGCGCAACGGTCGTTGTACCATCGGCGTTGACTTTCAAGCCACGGTTATCGCAAATTCTGAAAGTGCCTGACTGGGAGCCGCCGTTCAGGGCCTTGGGCAGACCGCGTGAGGTGAATGTCACCGAGCTGGCAATCAGATTATTGACATCATTGCTGCGAATGGTCACCTGGTTGCCATCGGCGCCGGCACTCAAACGCAGCAGCCGTTCACCGGCATCAACCGTGGCATTACCGTTCGGGTCCTGGAACACGATCCAGCCATCTTCCCATTGGTCGGTTCCGGTACAGGACGCTGTATTCGAACTCTGACACAGGGTGACGCGCATCTGCTGCTTGATCGCTTCACTACGGGCAATATTCAGACCCGCAACGAGATCGTTGGTATTGCTGATCATGCGATTGCTCTCAAAGAACACGTTCATCAGCGGTAATCCCACAGTGACAAGAATCGACACCACAGCCATCATGGTCATCAATTCAATCAGTGTATATCCGAGTGATTTTTTCATACTTATAATTTAAGACAGATAAATTGCAATGACAGGCCAATAAGGACAGAGGGGTTTATATCGCAGACAAACGGCTGAATTTTCTTTGTTTTATCCATTTTTATCCGCAATCCGCGCCGGCAATATTCTCGTCTGCTAATGGATAGATAATAGACAATATGTGTGTAATCACAATGAAACGGACGAATCTGTGGATAAACGGTAATATTTACTGGAAACAGGCCTTATCGTGGTAGTATCTGCGCTGTCATCAACCAGCGAGTTTTAGCGTATGAATCTGGACAGAGTAACGTCGGGAAAGGATGTTCCGAACGAGATCAATGTCATCATAGAAATCCCATCACACAGCGATCCCGTAAAATACGAGGTCGACAAGGAAACCGGGGCCATGTTTGTCGACCGCTTCATGAGCACCGCCATGCACTATCCGTGCAATTACGGATATGTGCCACATACACTGTCCAAGGACGGCGACCCGGTTGATGTACTGGTGGTCACACCGGTTCCCCTGATTGCCGGATCGGTCATCGCCTGCCGCCCGGTCGGCGTACTCAAGATGACGGACGAATCCGGTGACGATGCCAAGGTACTCGCGGTACCCATCGATAAATTATGTAAATCCTTCAGAAACGCAACCGGCGTCAACGATATCCAGCCCATGCTGCTCGAACAGATTGCGCACTTCTTCGAGCACTACAAGGACCTCGATGAAGGTAAATGGGTACGTGTTGAGGGCTGGGGTGATGTTGACGAAGCCAAGGAAGAAATCATGGCCAGTGTCGCCATGTACAAGGAAGCACCGGTAAAACCCGCATTCTAGAGTTCATAAGCCGTTCATGTTATTTGTTTGTTACTTAATACAGAAATGTTGATGTTGTATTTCAGGCGAGTTCCCGCATACATTGATAAGGCTATTGCTGTAATACTTGTGCCACTCGTTCTGGCCGCCTGCAGCGTAGAGGATGAAGGCGCGACTGTCATTCGCGTGCGCAGCGTCGCCACTGTGCTTGACCTTACCGGCGACCCGACAACCGGACGTACCCTGCCCGCCATCAGTGAAGCGAAAGCCCAGCTGGGAATGAAGCTGTTTTTTAGCAAAGGGCTCAGCGGTGATGAAGATACGGCCTGCGCCAGCTGCCATCATCCGGCGCTGGGGGGCGATGATGACCTGTCTTTACCCATCGGTGTCGGCGCCGATATTGCAGAGATCGTTGGCCCGGGAAGAACTCACCCTTCGGGTGGTCCCACCGTGCCAAGAAATGCACCAACGACATTCAACACCGGTCTGCTGGACCAGGTCATGTTCCATGACGGCCGCGTCGAGAGCATCGGCAAAACCGTCGGATTAAACGGCGATGACGGCCTGGGCATTGTGACACCCGACTCGGAAGAAGACACTGTTGGCAACAAACTTGCTGATCCTGACGCCGGCGATAACCTGCCAACGGCCCAGTCACGTTTCGAAGTCATATCGGCAGATGAAATGCGCGGCTTTACATTCCCTTCGGCTGACCCGACAAACGATGAAGTGCGCACCGCGCTGGCTGCACGATTGGCGACTTACCAGGGCTGGCTTGACGAATTTGCTGCCGTATATGGTGATACAGCCATAACCTACGAGCGCATCGCGCAAGCGATTGGTGAATACGAGCGTTCACAGGTATTCGTGCAGACGCCGTGGCAGGCTTTCCTCGAAGGTGATGATACAGCAATCAGCGAAGCCGCTCGCAGAGGCGCATTATTGTTTATGTTGCCCACCCGGGCTGACGGCGCCAGCTGCATTTCCTGCCACCGCGGTGACCGCTTTACCGATGAGCGCTTTTATGTGCTGGGTATTCCACAAATCGGGCGTGGCAAAGGCGACGGTGACACCCTCACCGATGATTTCGGTCGTTTCCGGGTGACCGGTAATGATGCTGACCTGTATGCCTTTCGTACACCTTCACTGTTGAATGTTACGGAAACCGGGCCGTGGGGTCACAGCGGTTCTTATACCACGCTGGAAGGTGTCATCAGGCATCACCTGGACCCGCAGGCCGCGTTTAATAACTACGATGTCACACAGCTAGAGAGTTCAATTGTCGACAGCGGACAAACGGATGACATGCAATTCAATACGCAAAACGCACTGGACAAGCTGGAAGCCAACCGGCTTTCCGGTATTTTCTCAATCCCGAATATAGAACTGACGGACGAGGAAGTCAGCGACCTCGTCGAATTCCTGAAAACACTGACCGATCCCTGCGTCACCGACCGCAACTGCCTGGCACCCTGGATTCCGGACAGCACCGTTGCCGATCCCGATGGAATGCGGCTTGATGCCGTCGATGAAAACCTCAACCCTTTATAAGGCGAATGGTGCCGGAAATAGGAATCGAACCTACGACCTTCTCATTACGAATGAGCTGCTCTACCGACTGAGCTATTCCGGCATTCTAGTTTTTCCGCAGGATGCGAAGTATACCAAATCAGTGAACCGCATCTAACTTATAAGGCGCAGGATCAATTGATGGCTGTTGCCCCAGCACCAGTTCGGCCATCAGCCTGACCGATGCCGCGCCCAGCACGACGCCATTGCGGTAATGGCCGGCATTGATATAAAGGCCATCGATTTCCGGGTGCTGGCATATATAAGGTATCCCCTGCTCGGTACCCGGCCTCAGACCGGCCCATTGGCGTTCGATTTCCATGTCCCCGAGAACCGGGATGATGTCTACCGCGGCATCCCTCAGTTCAACCATCGCATCGTCGGTTACCGTCTTGTCAAACCCGGTGCGTTCCAGGGTACTGCCAGCAAGTACGCGGCCATCCTTGCGCGGGATGATGTAATGGCCGGACGACAGCACCATACGCCTGATCAGGCCCGGCTCACCCTTGAACATGATCATCTGTCCTTTCACCGGCTCGACTTCAACATTCCTGCTGCCCTTGATAAAGCCGGCGCTCCAGGCGCCGCTGGCAATGACCACCCTGTCAGCCAGAAAAGTATCAGACGCCGTCTTGACGCCCTTTATAGCACCGCCGTCGATGACCAGTTCAGTAACCGGTGTGTGCTCATGAAATTCAATGCCCAGAAATTCGAAACTGCCTTTCAATGCCTTGACCAGTTTCGGATTCCGGATCTGCATGATATCGGGCAGCCACAAGCCACCATCGATGGCGGCGTTCACCTCGGGCTCAATCTGATGAATGGTTTCAACGTCTTTAACTGTCTGCAGCGCAACCGACCATTCGCTGGCCCAGTCTTCTGCCTGTGGCTGTTCTTCGAGATCAGTAAAAAGCAAGCCACTGGTAATCAGTTCACAATCCACACCGCTTTCATCCTGCAGCTGCTGCGCCAGACCCGGATAAATGGCTTTGCTGATCTCGGCCAGTTGATTGACTGATCGGCTGTAGCGCCACGGATACAGCGGCGAAATAATGCCGCCGCCTGCCCAGGATGATTCGCCGCCCAGTGGCCCGCGCTCGATCACGAGTACATCGAGTCCGGCTTTGTGCAGCTCACGCGCAGTGAGCATACCGATAATACCGCCACCAATTATTATGACTTCAGACAAAGAAACTCCTTACCTGGACGCTGATGTTACGCGCGTGAATCGTAACGCTGCACGAATTGATACTATACAACACCGCATACATAAAATAATCTCGCATTAATTACGCAGGTAACGAAACCATCACGATGTCTATGCTGAATAACCTCACCCAGTTTCGCGGCATGTTGTTTGCGTTGCTAACCACATTTCCCATAGCCCTGAATGCGGCTGACGATGCCCCGACACTCAAGGATGTTGTCGAAAAACAGGATACCGAAAAAGTTGTGAGCCAGGTCGAAGCAATGCCTGTTAAAGGGCCATATGATGAATTTGGCCGCACAACGCCGAGATCCACCGTGATGCGCCTGGCCAAGACGCTGATAGACTATGACTTCGATACCGCAGTGAACTACCTCGATTTGCGCAATCTCCCTTTCACCGTGAGTGAGGCTGACGGCCCTGAGCTTGCGCGCAAACTGCTGATCATTGCCCAGCGCAGCATGATGGTTGATTACGAATCTATCAGCGATGATCCCGCCGGACACCTGGACGACGGCCTGCCCAGCTACCGTGATCGCATCACCACTATCAAAACCAGTGATGGCCCGGTCGACATCCTGGTGCAACGTGTACCCCGCGGCGATGGCGTCTTCGTCTGGAAGCTTTCTAATGCGACCGTCGCCCGAATTCCGGAGCTGAACAAGGAATTCGGTTATGGCCCTGTTGGCGACAAGTTGTCGCTGATTTTCCCGCATTATGTCGTTATGGGTCTGGAGATTTGGCAGTGGGCCATGATGATCATCCTGATTTTTATTGGCCTGATTTTCGCCTATGTCACCAGCTGGCTACTGTTCAGGCTGGTAAAAGTGTTCAGGAAAGGGCGTGTGGAAACCGCAGCGCGTTTCATCAACGGGCCATTGCGCTTTCTGATCCTGGTGCTGTTCGTCCGCGAGTCATTTGACCTTATTGCGCCATCACTGGTAGCAAGGGCTATTTTCGAGGCCGGCACGCTGTTAATCATTGCCGTGGTCTGGTTCCTGATCGGCATTGTTGACCTGATCCTGTCGCGTATCGCGGAGAGTATGAAAAAACGGGGGCAGGCTGAAGCCACGGTATTGCTCAGGCCGGCAAGAACGGTGATCAGGATAACCCTGCTCATCATCGGCCTGATCACCTGGCTGGACAACCTGGGTTACGAGGTAACCACCCTGATAGCAGGCCTCGGTGTCGGTGGTGTCGCGGTTGCTTTTGCGGCACAGCGCACCCTGGAAAACGTGATTGGCTCGATCACGATCTATTCATCACAACCGGTGCATGTCGGCGATTTCTGTAAGTTCGGCAACACGCTGGGTGTAGTCGAGGAAATCGGGCTGCGCGCAACCCAGCTCAGAACACTTGAACGCACAGTTGTTCACATTCCCAATGCCAGGTTCTCTACAGATATCATCGAGAATCTGACCCAGCGTGACAAGATTCTTTATCGCACGCGCCTGCGCCTGTCACTGCAGACAACGTCCAGCCAGATGCGCGAGGTTCTTGAGGGCATACGTAAACTGATCGAACAACATGAGATGATTGACGAAGCAACATCCCGTGTCCGCTTTCTCGAGTTTGGCGAGTATGCACAGGAAATCGAGCTCTATGTTTACATCATGACGCAGGATTTTGTTGAATATCTACAGCACCGTGAAGATATCAACCTGAGAATCAAGGATATTATTGAAGCGTCCGGAACAGAACTGGTTGTACCAGCGAACACGACCTACTTCGAAGGCAGCCCGATACCCGAAACCGACGTTTCACACCTTACATGAAGCATTCATTTTCAACGCAAAGATGCCATGGCGCAGAGAATGCTCAGGGCTATCAAAGTTGTCTGCCGGTATTGACTACACGTTTGCAAGATCGTCATTTGAAGGTGAGCATAACATCATAAACTCATTGCGACCTTCGCGTCTCAGCGCTATTGCGCCGAAACAAAGCCATTAACATAGGCGGCTGACAACAATGTTAACGCGCACGCCCCGATAGATTGTTATTTACAGTCAGGATTTGACGTGATATTCGGCGGTGCGAATTGAATATACTTTTCACAATAGCAACGGTGCTCGCCTTCAGCCCACTTCTTTTCGCATACGGCAATCATCTTTTTCGCAATATCGGATGACAGCTCGGCGCGTAGTGCGGCACTGGCAGCCAGTGCTTCCTGTTCCTTTTTCAATGCCTCCTCTTTTGCAAGACGCGCAGCTTCTGCTTCTTTACGTTTACGCTCGGCTTCGGCAGCAGCCTTTTTGCGTTGCGCCTTGATCGCGCTGACTTTCGAGTCTACTGAAGCCTGGGCGCGGCTTCTGGCTGCAGCATCGTCGCAATTGTATTCGATGACTTTGACTTCTGAGAAACCTTCCGGCGGACCCACCATACATCTGGCTTTCGGTTTTGGTTTCGGCTTTGCAACAGTAGCTACTGCTGCCGGCGTTACTGCCGTGGCGGCCCTGGCTTCAGCCTCGGCTTTCTCTTTTGCGGCCTTACTCGCCGCAAGCTTTGCCTCCTGCTGTCTTTTGAATTCGCTATTCACCTGATCGAAGTCATCAATGTTGAATTTGACCTTGACCGTGGTTCTGAACGGCTTGAGCTCATATTCAATAACATTACCGCTGTTCAGCGCCGTAATCGTATCTTTAGTCAGGCGCATGATAAAAGTACCCTGTTCACCCTGGTTCTGACAAATCTCTTTCTTTACTGTCAGACCCTGTTGCAGGAAACGACTGTGCTTGTCCTGATTATTCAGACACCATTGAAAAAGCTCGACACGGTTACCATCAATCCTGACATCGTTAACCGCAAAATCCTCGAACTGGCGCGCTCCGTATTGCGAGTCCTCGGCAGAGCCGGTCAGGCGCAAACGCAGGCGCAAACCATCGTAAAACAGGTGGTACCAGGTCCCGTCCGCACCTTTCACGGATTTGGTCGCCTTCTGTTCGCCATATTGCCAGCGGACATCACTTCCGGCGCTCACGGTGACGGCCTTATCAAATGGATTATTACTAATGGCGATGGCATGGCTGCTTGTGACGAGCACGCCAATGCAGATTAAAAATCGAAATAAACGCATTTCCCCAAAATCACCCTGCAGGCTGTAAGTTACTAATAAGAATGAAAATATATTATGGATTTAATAACTTATAGCACATTAGCGAGATTTTTCCTGTCATATCGTCGATCAAAACCGACATTTTATCTGGCTACGCAATGGCCACAAACCCATCTCAGGCGCTGCAACAGCAACAAGATAGTGTAAAATTCGTTGTCTTATGAATATCACTGTCAATGGCGAAAACCGCACTCTGCAAGAGGAAACCAGCCTTGCTCAGCTGGTTGAGTCACTGGGGCTGAAAGACAAGCGCATCGCTGTCGAGGTCAACCGCGACATCGTGCCGCGCAGCGAGTATGACAACTTTATCCTCAGTGATAACGACACGGTAGAAATCGTCAATGCGATTGGCGGTGGTTGAATGTAGTAACGCCTGCACATATCAAAATCAATATAATCACATACTCACACTTATTATTATGGCTACTCCTGCACAATCCGTTCCATTACAAACCGATACACCACTGGTCATTGCCGGCAAAGGCTACCAGTCTCGTCTTCTGGTAGGCACGGGTAAATACCGTGACAATGAAGAAACACGCCTGGCCATTGAAGCCAGTGGCGCAGAAATTATCACGGTCGCAATCCGCCGCTCCAATATCGGCCAGAATCCGGATGAACCCAACCTGCTTGACGTCATTCCTGTCAATAAATACACCCTGCTGCCGAATACAGCGGGATGCTATAACGTTGAAGATGCCGTGCGCACCTGCCGCCTGGCCCGTGAATTACTCGACGGCCATAAACTGGTCAAACTGGAAGTACTGGGTGATGAAAAAACCCTGTTCCCGGATGTTACCGCCACTCTGGAAGCGGCCGAAATACTGGTCAAAGACGGTTTCGATGTCATGGTCTACACCAATGATGACCCCCTGATCGCAAAACGACTGGAAGACATCGGCTGCGCTGCAGTGATGCCACTGGCAGCACCGATCGGTTCAGGCCTTGGTATTCGCAATCCCTACAATATCGTTACCATCATCGAAAATGCCAATGTGCCTGTTCTGGTTGATGCTGGCGTGGGTACTGCATCCGATGCAGCTATTGCGATGGAGCTTGGGTGTGACGGCATCCTGATGAATACGGCCATTGCAGCGGCGCAGCATCCGGTACTGATGGCATCGGCGATGAAAAAGGCCACCGAGGCAGGACGCGAAGCCTATCTCGCGGGACGCATGCCGAAAAAACGTTTTGCTTCCGCGTCATCCCCAGTGAACGGCCTGTTTTTCTAGCCCGGCCTGAGAACTTAAAACGACCAGAGATATCGGCGTTCCGGCTAATGGCCTGCAACAACCGTAATACCCGCACCATGGAAGCAACGCGTCGCGCGATAAAAAGTTACGTACTGCGCCAGGGTCGACTAACGCGCGGGCAACAGCAGGCACTCGACCGGCTCTGGCCGGTTTACGGCATAGACTTCAAACCGCTGCCGATAGACCTTGCCGGCATCTTCAGGCACGCTGCACCGGTGATCCTTGAAATAGGTTTTGGTAATGGCGATTCATTGCTGCAACAGGCAAGGGATAATCCAGATCATAATTACCTCGGTATCGAAGTACATCGACCCGGCATTGGGCGCCTGTTACACCTTGCCAGGGAAGCGGACATAAGCAACTTGCGTGTCGTTAACCACGATGCCGTCGAGGTGCTGCAACTGCAAATCCCTGATAACAGCCTCGACAGCATCCAGTTATTCTTCCCCGACCCGTGGCACAAGAAACGCCATCACAAGCGCCGCATCGTCAATGCGGATTTCATCCGGCTGGTCCATCAAAAGCTCAAACCCGGCGGCACCTTTCACCTGGCGACGGACTGGGAAGACTATGCGCAATACATGCTGGACGGGATGGAACACGCACAAGGCTTTGTTAACACGGCCGGCAAGGGTAAATATGCAGAAGGCACCAGGCGCCCGACAACAAAATTTGAACATCGCGGCCGTCGCCTGGGCCACGGTGTGTGGGACCTGATTTACACTAAATGTTGAGCAGCTTATGCTGGAAGTAACTGCTTGCAGCCTTACTCCGGTAGCAATTTCACCACAGAGGCACGGAGCACACAGAGACGAATTATCGTTTGCAGTTCTGATCCGGACAGAATCTTGTATTTCTGTAGCTAGTATTTCTGTAGAAGTAGCTAAAGCCACGTCAGAAAACAACGATATCCTTTGTGTTCGCCGTGCCTCTGCAGTGAAACATTAACTGGCCGCCTTGGCTTCAGCCTCCTTCAGTTCAAGCGCCTGTTCATCACTCAATGGCTGCGGTACTTTCAATGGGCAGGTCTCGGCGTGGTTGTCCCCCAGCTTCTCCCAGGCATACTCGAAAGCGTGGGTTCTCAGCCTGAAAAATCGCTCCCTGCCCATGTAATCGACAAATCCGGTGCGATTCAGAATATCCATGATCTGTTTCTTCGCACGTGCAATCAACAATTCAATACCCACGGAATGCAGCCGTTTATCCAGCTCGTGCAGCATCTCTTCACCGGTCGCATCGATTTCATTGATGCCTTCTGCATCGATTATCACGAACTTGAGATCAGGTTTATGTGCAACCCGATCGAGAATGGTATCGCTGAAATAACCGGTATTGGCAAAAAACAGCGGGCCGTCAAAGCGGATCAGCGAGATATTCTCACAGGTGGCCAGCTGCCTTGTTTCCGCATCACGCAGGGTGCCATCAGGGTCGCGCGACAATAGCGAAATGCGTGGACGCATGGTGCGGAACAGAAACAGGCCCAACGACAGCAGGACACCGGTGACGATACCGGTTTCCAGGTGGGGCGCAACAATCAGGGTAAGCGCGAAGGTAACGATAGCCACGATGCCGTCATGCGGTTGCACACGCCAGGCGTATATAATCGGCTCTATTTTGACCAGGTTGATAACCGCCATCATGATAACCGCAGCCAGCGTAGCCTGTGGCAAATGATAGAGCAGCGGTGTCAGAAACAGCAGGGTGGCGCCGACAGCAAGGCCGGTCACAACTGCGGAAAAACCGGTTATCGCCCCGGCATTGATATTGACCGCAGAACGCGAAAAAGAACCGGACACGGCATAGCCCTGAAACAGGCCTGACACCATGTTACCGAGGCCCTGGCCAATGAGTTCCTGGTTTGGATCCAGACGCTGGCGTGTACGCGCCGCCATGGCCTTGGCTATGGATATCGCTTCCATGAAACCGATGATAGAAATGACCACGGCCGTGGTTATCAGCTGTACCAGCACATCCCAGTTCAGATTGGTCGGTACATCCGGCATGGTAATGCCCGCCGGTACCATCCCGACCACTTTACCACCCTGGGTTTCATATCCGATAAAGTAGGAAAGAAGTGTCGTGATAACAACTGCGATCAGTACGTTTGGCATCTTCGGCATGAATTTTTTCAACAGCGCCATGATCGCTATCGCCAGCAGCCCCATCGCCAGTGTCAGCAGGTGGGTTTCACTGCTGGCAGCCACAATCACTCGCCAGATGGTATCGTAGTGGTGTTCGCCTTTTTCAACAACGACGCCGAAGATCTTGCTCAATTGTGAAGTCGCGATAATTATGGCCGCGGCATTGGTAAAGCCGATCACGACCGGGTGCGACAGAAAGTCGACCAGCACGCCGAGGCGCAATACGCCCAGCATCATCTGGAATATGCCCACCATCATCGCCAGCGTAATCGCATAGGCAACATACATATCCGGCGTTAATGCCAGCGGTTCCAGCGCTGCCGCCGTCATCAACGACACCACCGCAACCGGGCCTGTAGCCAGCTGGCGTGAGGAGCCGAACAGGGCCGCAACGATGCCCGGGAGGAACGACGCATACAAGCCATAGTAGGGCGGCAGGCCTGCGAGCTGGGCATATGCCATTGACTGAGGCACCAGTACCAGCGCAACGGTAATACCGGCAATAACATCCGCCGTAAGCACCGATGGGTCCTTGCACTTGTCAATCCAGGACAGGAACGGAAGCAAGCGCAACGGGTTAGCCACTATTGCCTTGATATCGTTCATATTAGTCCCGTTTATTTCAGGAATGCGGGCGATGCAGCAGCACCGTAAATGAACGCAAATACTAGCATAATCCGAATTTGTATCCCATTCAGCGACTGGCCACATGCCCCAGATCAGGTTCGATGCGACGGGAATATGGTAGGATTCGCGCTCTAAATTTCCTGCTTGACGATATCCAGTTCAATAGCGATGTATTGCGGGGCTCTCGCAGCAACAGAATGAGGCTGCACAGCAAGCGGAAAACAATTACAATAGCGCCTTTTTTGACGCGGCGCTAAGACGAAAGCCGGCACATAAGCTGTCCACAGCTTGAATCACGAGGAGAACCCTATGTCTCACAAACACCCGATCGTTGCTGTCACCGGCTCATCTGGAGCAGGCACATCAACCGTTAAACACGCTTTCGAGCATATATTTCTACGTGAAAACATCACGCCTGTGATCATTGAAGGCGACAGTTTTCACCGCTATGACCGTGCCGCGATGAAAGAGGCCATGAACCAGGCTGAAACAGAAGGCAACAACAACTTCAGCCATTTTGGCCCTGAAGCCAACCTGTTCGACAAACTGGAAGCGCTGTTCAAGACTTACGGTGAAACCGGCGGCGGTCAAAAGCGCCTGTACCTGCACAGCGATGAGGAGGCCGAGCCTTATGAAGGCCTGAGCCCCGGTCAGTTCACCCCGTGGGAAGATATACCGACAGGTACCGACCTGATGTTCTATGAAGGCCTGCACGGTGGTGTAGCTACCGATGAAGTTGATGTGGCAGCTCAGGTTGATCTGCTGGTCGGCGTCGTCCCCAGTGTCAACCTGGAGTGGATTCAGAAAATTCATCGTGACAATGCAGAACGCGGTTACTCTGCGGACGTCATCGTTGATACGATTTTGCGCCGTATGCATGATTATGTACATTACATCACACCGCAGTTCTCTCGTTCTGATATCAACTTTCAACGTATCGCTACAGTAGACACATCCAACCCGTTTATTGCTCGTGACATCCCGACACCGGATGAAAGCTTTATCGTGATTCGATTCAAGGAGCCAAAGAAGTTCAATACCGACTTCCCGAACCTTCTGCAGATGATCCCGAACTCATTCATGTCACGCCGTAACACACTCGTAGTACCGGGTGGCAAGATGGGAATGGCTATGGAGCTGATCCTGACACCGATCATTCATGACATGATCGAAAAAGCGAGAAAGTCACGCTAGTAGCAAACGCATTGCTATAACTGAAAAGGCCGGTAAATACCGGCCTTTTTACTGGATGCGGGCATCAGGCAATACGCCTGACCCAGTGAGATTCACTCAACCACTTCATCAGCGCATCTTCCGGCATCGGCCTGGCAATATGATAGCCCTGGCCAAAATCACATCCCATATCTGTCAACGAGTCCTGCATGCCCTGTTGCTCGATACCCTCGGCGACCACGTGAAGGTCAAGGTTGTGCGCCAGATCGATCGCTGCTTTTACAATACTTTTATCCCTTGGGTCATCCAGCATATTCATCACGAAAGAGCGGTCTATCTTGATTTCTCTGGCAGGCAGGTTTTTCAGATATGACAAGGATGAATAACCGGTACCGAAATCATCGATGGAAAGGCCGACGCCGAGGGCATCGAGTTTTTGCAGGATGTCCATGCTAAGCGCCGGATTTTTCATCATCGCGCCTTCGGTCACCTCGAGCACGAGACTTGACGGTTCTATATTCCAGATTTTGACCGCACTGGCAACGACATCGATGATTTCATCATTGGTCAATAACGCGGGCGACAGGTTGACCGCAATCTTGAAGTCGCTGACAACTCTCTGAAATTCGAGGCACTTACGCAGCGACATATTGAGCACCCACTTGGTCACCGGCATCAACAGGCTGCTTTCTTCCAGGATGTCAACAAAGTACTGGGTGTTGACCATCCCATACTTGGAGCTGTGCCAGCGTATCAGGGCCTCGGCACCGTCCAGGCGCTGGTTGGTGATATCAATCTTCGGCTGGAAACACAGGCTGTACTCGTCATGCTCGTAGGCATAATGCATTTCATTTTCAAGTATCAGTTTCGGCGGCAGGGTACGATCGATTTCAGGCTCATACAATCTGTATCTTTCACTGTTCTTTTCCGCCTCCATCAACGCAATGGTGGAATTCTGGATCAGCCCCTCATGGGTCATGCGTTCAGAAGCGATCGAAACACCGACGATCACGCTGGGCTCAATGACATGCGATTCGAGTCCCAGCGGTTTTTCACTTTCATGCACAATCTTGTTAGCGGCGAGCAGCGCGTGCGATACATTATTCAACGCTGGCAACACCATACCGAATTCGCTATCACCCGTACGCGATAACACATCATTGGGGCGCATCACATTTCTTAACCGCTTTTCCAGTTGCTGCAACAATTCGTCGCCTGTCTGCAGACTGTAAGCCGTGTTGATGTCCTTGAACCGCTTCAACTTGATAACAAGGTAAGCAAGCACACCTTTCTCTTTTCTTGATTGCTCAAGCAGGTTGTCGATGTGCTGCATGAAATCCTTACGTAAATACATAGATATCCGTGACCTTCTGTGCGCCGGGGCTAGAGATAAAACTCGGTTGGATCGATTCCATAGGCGTCTGGATCGAGCCCACGGAAAATGGTTAACGGATTTTCATCATATTCATGTGGCTGGTTCATCAAGTCGATTACCTGGTATTCCGGAAAAGGCTGCTTGTCCTTGTCGAGCAGTAACATGACCTTCGGGCTCATACGGCGGGTCCTGTTCTGTGCCATGACAATGCCAACCTCACCGGTATGCATCTCGACCAGCGATCCGGTCGGGAACACACCGAGGCATTGCAAAAACTGTTCTACCAGCTCTTCCTGAAAGTATTTGTTGCGCCAGTTATATATCTCCTGCAGTGCTGCATAAGCCGATATCGGCTTGCCATAGGGACGCTTGCTGGTCATCGCGTCATAGCAGTCGATGATCGCGGCCACGCGACCGTAAACCGGTGTCTGTGTACCGACCAGGCCACCGGGATAGCCACTGCCGTCAAAGCGCTCATGGTGTGTTAATGCAATGTTGACGATATCTATGCTGATACCCTCCGACTTTTTCAGAATATCAACACTGTGGTCGACATGGCTTCTGACCAGATTGAATTCTTCTTCGGAGAGCGGCTCGGTTTTGTTCAGGATCCGTGCAGGAATCTTCATCTTGCCGATATCCATCAACAGCAGTCCCATGGCCAGTGTGTTCAGGTCTTCCTTTGGCAGCCCCATATGCCTGCCAAAGGCGACTGCCAGCGCGCAGTTATCAAGAGAGTGCGCATAGGTATACGAGTCTGCCTCACGCATCTGCGTCAACCACATCAATGCGTCAGGGTTGCGGATAACACTTTCCAGAATGGGCTCAACGACCTCTTTAACCTGACCGGCATTGACACTGTTGCCAGCCTTGACCGATTCCATGATCGAAACGACACGATTTGATGCAGAATCGATGGCCTGTCGGGCAACCGGCATTTCTTCCGTCGTGGTTCGAGTATCAACGTATTCAACCAACCTGGTGTTATCCACCAGACATTGCTCAAGCCTGTCATTGGTTTTCAATTTGTTGACATCGTGGATGTACTGGTCGGCATCCAGGCCCTTGCTGGTATCGATAAACACGTGCTCGCAGTATTTCTTGAGCAGCATGATTTCATCATCATCCTTTATCAGGAAACCCTGGATAAGAAACGGCGTATCCAGCCACGGTCGATCGAGACTGGATACATACATACCCTGTTTCAGATAAAGCGTGCTGACTTTCTTCTCTGTTTGCGCTTCCACTTGCATCAATAAACTCGTGGTTATAATTAGACTTTCAGGTTGAAGACTTTGCTTATCCCGAAATCATGCGTAATAAATCGAGTATAGACGAGAGTAGCGGATTTGGCCGAAATGATGTCACTTTCAGCAGCCGGAAAACATGTAAAATCTACACATGCACGATCTCATAGACAGCCATTGCCACCTCGATTTCGATGCATTCAACCAGGACAGGGATGCCGTGATCGCGCATGCCCGCAGCAACGGCATCAAAGATATCGTGATTCCGGGTGTGAGTCGTGAGAACTGGGTACACATCGATGAAATCTGCAGCGAATATACACATTTACATGCCTGCTACGGCTTGCATCCCTATCTGGCCAGGGAACATACCGACAGCGACCTGAGCGCTCTGCGTGACTGGCTTGACCTTCATGATTGTGTTGCCATCGGTGAATGCGGTCTCGACTACCGCAAAGACCAGGCGGACAAAGAGTCGCAGCTGAAATTTTTCCTGGCCCAGCTCGAAATTGCAGCCATGGCTGCCAGGCCCGTCGTCATCCATTCCGTGCGTGCAACCGAAGATGTGATCAAGGCGATAAAAAACTATCCGGGCTTAGAGGGCATGATACACAGCTATTCCGGCAGCTATGAGCAGGCCATGCAATTGATCGAACTGGGGTTCTTCATCAGTCTGGGTGGCGCCATCACATATGCGAACGCAAAAAAACTGCGCGCCACTGCCGGCAAGATTCCGCTGGCATCACTCCTGCTGGAGACCGATGCACCCGACCAGCCCGATGCACAGCATCATAACCAGCGCAATGAACCAGCCTACCTGGTCAACGTACTTGAATGTTTGAGTGAGTTGAGAAATGAGCCCGCCGAAGACATAGCCAGAGAAACCACCAGAAATGCAAAACAGCTTTTCAATATATAAGCTGCAAATCGCAATTCACCTTCGTTATGCGCTGTTGTGACAACTGAGAAGCCTTCAGCTGAGTGAGAGACAAGGCAATAATTCAATTCAAAAACGGAGTTTGCAATCTGTGAGCATTTTGAACTGAACTATTAACACATGATCGTGCCAGCTGAAGGATTCTCAGCGGTTCCAGCGGGAAGAGTCACTGATCTCCTCCATCTGCCCCTCGATCCAGTCATGCGCCAGTTCCGTGACCTGCTCTGGGCTCTTGCCGCGGGTGTCAATCGCCGCCCCTATTCTGAGAGATATAGTGCCCGGCCATTTCAGAAAGCTGTGCCTGGGCCAGAATTCACCGGCATTGTGAGCAATCGGAACCACCGGGTGACCGGTTTCAACGGCAAGAATTGAGCCACCCTGCTTGTAACGTTTTTTTTCACCGGGGTGTGTACGCGTCCCTTCGGGGAAAACAATCACCCAGTAGCCGTCGTCCAGCATTGGTCTCCCCTGTTCGATTAGCTGCGCCACCGCCTTGCGCCCGGCAGCACGGTCAATCGCGATGGGTTTCATCATTGCCAGCCCCCAGCCGAAAAACGGCACGCGCAGCAATTCACGTTTCAGCACCCATCGGACCGGCGGCAGAATAACCTGCAAGATCATCGTATCCCATGTCGACTGGTGTTTACACAGCACGACAACACCCTGTCTGGTTATGTTATCCATGCCGTCAACCTCGTAAGTCAGTTTACATATATGCCTGAGCAGCCACAGATTGAGCACGGCCCATGAGCGCGCAAACCGGTAGCGCTTATCAACCGGGAAAGGAAAAGTGAACACGGTCAGAAAACCGATAATCGCACCGCTTAGCACCATCAACAGCCAGTAGATACTGGAGCGAATATACAAGGAGATTACTGAAGGTGTTTTATCAGCGGGCATGGCCTAACTGACACCATCGAGAATGGTGTTTACAAGATCAGCAAGATCATCGTAAACAGGGACATTGTCCGGATTATTTGCAGCTATCATTCTTGCGGTCTGCTCGCCCTTGCCTGTTCTGACCAGAACCGGCTTTGCACCCGCCGCCCGGGCCGCCTTGATATCATTGATGTTGTCACCAACAAACATCACATTGGCCAGGCTGGTTTGAAACCGGTTGCCAATTTCAGTCAACAGCCCGGGCCTGGGTTTCCTGCAATCACAGCCATCATCGGGCCCATGCGGACAGAAAAACATGGCGTCTATCCTTCCACCAGAGTGAGACAGCATATCGCTCATTTTCACATTCATCGCCGCAAATGTTTCAAGATTGAAATAGCCGCGCGCTATGCCGGACTGGTTTGACGCTACGGTGACGATATAACCCGCATGATTCAATCTTGCAATGGCGTCAATGCTGCCGGGGATGGGTATCCACTCATCAGGGCTTTTGATGTAATCATCGGAGTCCTCGTTGATGACCCCGTCACGATCGAGAATGATAAGCTTCATTATCAGAGTTGATGTAAACGTGACAGGTCAGCAGCACGCATGAACAAGGTATCCATCTTGCTGAGCAGTGCAATACGGTTATTACGCACATCGATGTTGTCTGTCATAACCATTACATTGTCGAAAAAATCATCGACCGGCTTTCTCAGCACAGATAAATGAAGCAATGCGCTTTCATAATCGCCCGCGGCGAACATCGGTTCCGTTTTACTTTTCAGCGCTTCCAGTTCGTTATACAGTGTCTCTTCTTCCTGAACTTCAAACAGGCCCGCGTTAACAACCGCGGTACCCGCCGCTTCTGCTTTTTTCAGAATATTACCCACACGCTTGTTCGCCGCCGAAAGGCTTTCCGCCTCGGGTAATGCACGAAATGCGGAAACGGCCTTGATGCGCCTGTCAAAATCCAGCGGTCGTGCCGGTTTTAATGAAGAAACGGCATCAAACACATCGATGGGTACGTTGCGATCCAGGTAATAGGCACGCAGGCGCTCAAGCATAAACTCGAATACTTCGTCAGTTATTGATGCAGCGGCAACCTTATCGCTGAACAGCCCGGCAGCAGTATCGATAAGCTGTACGAGATCAAGATCAAGCTCGCGTTCAATAATCGTACGTAAAACTCCCAGCGCGGCGCGCCGCAATGCATAGGGATCTTTTTCGCCCGTCGGCTTCTGACCTATGGCAAAGATGCCCACCAGCGTGTCCATTTTATCGCTGATCGCCAGTATCTGGCCGGTAGCGGTCGCCGGCGTACCATCACTTGCACCCCTTGGCATATATTGTTCATCAAGCGCCGTCGCAACTTCGTCTGCCTCGCCGCCAACCTGGGCATATCGTTTGCCCATGACACCCTGGAGTGCAGCGAACTCGCCGACCATGTCCGTCATCAGATCACATTTACTCAGAATGGCCGCACGCTGTGCATACTGAACATTGGCGCCAAGAGTGCTTGCGATATTTTCCGCCAGTACAGCAACCCGTTTTGTTTTGTCACCGATTGAACCCAGCTTCACCTGAAACACAACCTTGTCCAGTTCTTTGCCAAATGACTCAAGCGGTTGTTTCAGGTCCTGCTCCCAGAAAAATTTTGCATCAGCCAGGCGGGGACGTATAACACGCTCATTACCTGCCTTTACTTTCTGTGGTGATTTACTTTCTATGTTGCTGATTGTGATGAAGAAATTCTTCAGCTTCTGGTCAGCATCCACAACGGGAAAATATTTCTGGTTATCCTGCATGGTCTTTATCAATGCTTCTGCAGGTACGCTCAGATATTCCTTGTCAAACTCCCCGGCTACCGCAACAGGCCATTCATTCAATGCCGTCACTTCCGCCAACAGGTCATCATCAATGACGGCTATACCGTTAAGCTCATCGGCGGCTTTTATAACCTGGTCATGAATAGCTTGCCTGCGCTCTTCGATAGCCGCAATCACGTAACCCTCGGACTTCAGCCTGTCGGCATACTCACCGGCATTTGCCAGTGGCATATCCCGGTTGGCATGAAAACGGTGACCACGCGTCTTATCACTACTGGCGACACCAAGAACTTCGCCGGCGATGACATCCTCGCCATGCATCATCACTACCCAGTGTACGGGACGCACGAATTCAGCATCACTGTCGCCCCAGCGCATGCGTTTGGGTATCGGCAGTCTCGCCAGTGACTGGTCAACAATAGCGGGCACCAGCCGGGCTAGCGGCTGTCCTTTTTCAGTCGCCCTGAATACCAGCCAGGCTCCCTTGTCTGTTGCCTGTTGCTCAAGCGCGTCGACGCTGACTCCGCATGAACGGGCGAAACCCTCAACGGCTTTGGTTGGATTACCGTCAGCATCATAGGCAGCTTTCAAACTCGGCCCCTTGCGCTCGACATCACGATCGGGTTGTGCTGCCGGAACATCTTTAACCAGCACCGCCAGGCGGCGCGGGGTTGCATAGGCCTGGATATCACCGGTTGCTATTCCTGCGCTGGCAAGACCATCTACTATCGCGTCAGTAAACGCGTCAGACAAGCGCTGCAGTGCTTTAGGTGGCAGTTCTTCGGTGCCGATTTCAATCAACAGGTCCTTGCTCATGCGGCATCTCCGTCGGCCGGGTTGCAAATCGGGAATCCCAGCGCCTCGCGTGAATCGTAGTAAGCCTGGGCAACAGCCCGCGACAGGGTCCGCACGCGCAGGATAAAGCGCTGTCTTTCGGTAACGGATATCGCGTGGCGCGCATCGAGCAGGTTAAAGGTATGTGAGGCTTTCAATACCATCTCATAGGCCGGCAGCGGCAGACCCAGCTCGATCAAACGCTGGCTTTCCGTTTCGCAGGTATCAAACCAGTTAAACAGCGACCCGGTATCCGCCTGTTCGAAGTTATAGGTCGACATTTCCACCTCGTTCTGATGGAACACATCACCGTAAGTGACGTCCCCCTGCGGCCCCGTGGTCCAGATCAGGTCGAATACGCTCTCAACTTCCTGCAGGTACATGGCCAGCCGTTCGAGTCCATAGGTGATCTCGCCTGTCACCGGCCTGCATTCAAGACCGCCGACCTGCTGGAAATAGGTGAACTGGGTGACCTCCATGCCGTTGAGCCAGACTTCCCAGCCCAGACCCCAGGCACCGAGTGTCGGTGATTCCCAGTTATCCTCGACAAAGCGGATATCGTGTACCAGCGGATCGAACCCCATCGCCTCCAGCGAACCCAGGTAGAGGTCCTGGATATCCATCGGTGACGGTTTGAGTACCACCTGGAACTGGTAGTAATGCTGCAGGCGGTTGGGATTCTGACCGTAACGTCCGTCTGTCGGGCGGCGGCACGGCTGCACGTAGGCACTTCGCCATGGCTCGGGCCCTATGGCGCGTAAAAATGTGGCGGGGTGGAAAGTGCCGGCACCGACCTCGAGATCCAGCGGCTGCAGCACGGCACAGCCCTGTTTCTGCCAGTAATCCTGCACGGCGAAGATCAGGCCCTGAAATGTTGAAACGTCGTAACTCATTAATAAACCTGCTTAATACAAGACGCGCAAGTATAAACGCTGGCTGGTGTTTACGCTAGAAAAGGGCTATAAGTAGCGTATTGGCGCTTTACATTATATTTACTGTGTCAGTATATTAATTCAGCAAGCGGAGGGCTCTGCATGGCTCACAGGCTGATACTGGAACAAACCGAAGTCGCACAATGGCACTCTCTGATCAGGGAAGCGGAGGAGCAATGCCACTGTAATCTGGATGAGGCCATGGAAAGTTACCTGGTGTTCACCCTGATGCGATTTATGAAAGACCAGGACCTTGCCACCCAGGCAATGGCCCTGGCTTACCTGCGCGCACACGGTCTGCCCAAATCCATGCGCATTGACCAGCTCCGGGATATTGGTGACCAGTGCCTGCTGGTCTCCGGCCTGTATCCGCAACGCGCCGAGAAGCGCCTGGTAAGGGTCAGTTACTACGTCAACATGGGACGCTCTGCCTACCACCACATCAGCGATAATGTACAGAAATCTGCAGCCGAACTCTACCGCCAGCTGGCAGAAGCCTTTGTTACCCTGATGGATCTGTTGCAAACCATCCGTGAATTCAGCTCACCGGCATTACAGCCGATTCAGAACCTGGAACTGTGGAGTGATACCGGCAGCACGGCAGCATTTGACCGCATTGCCGATAATGCCATGCCGCTGCACGAATCACTCATAGATCTCAATATCAAGCAGTAATATTGATCAGCCACAGCGCGCACAGTCAATCAGGGCAGGATGATTGTTTCTGTAGCCACCATGAGCAGGCTTTGCGGGCCACATTTTCGCTGTGGTTATGTCGCTTAACATATTGATATAATAAGCGATTGAATTCTCGACACAGATAACAGCTCTATGACCACACCCCGAAAAGCCGTCGCCCTGATCTCCGGTGGCCTTGACTCCCTGCTGGCAGCAAAGCTGATGCTCGAACAGGGCATCCATGTCGAAGGGATTAATTTCTATACCGGCTTCTGTGTCGAAGGTCATACCCACGCCATTCGTAAAAAAGACAGAAAAAAACCCAAACGCAACAATGCGCTGTGGAGTGCTGAGCAACTGGGAATCAAGCTGCATATCGTCGATATCATTGAAGAATACAAGGACATCGTGACCAACCCGAAGCATGGCTACGGAGCAAACCTCAATCCCTGTCTTGATTGCAAGATTTTCATGATCAGCAAGGCCAGACAGTGGATGGAAAAGCACGGCTTTGATTTTATTGTTACCGGGGAAGTGATCGGACAGCGCCCGATGTCACAGCGCAAGGATCTGCTGCCCGTCGTGGTGCGTGAGTCTGGCGCCGATGACCGCCTGTTACGCCCGTTGTGCGCCGGAAATCTGGCGCCCACATTGCCCGAACGCGAGGGCTGGGTCGACCGTAACAAGCTGCTCGATTTTCATGGCCGCAACCGCAAACCGCAGATGGCGCTGGCAAAACACTTCGGTTTTGAGGATTATGCCTCACCTGCCGGCGGCTGCTGTTTCCTGACCGATCCCAACTATGCGAAAAAACTGGCCGACCTGTGGGCGGCGCAGCACGAAAAGAAATATGAGCTGGACGATATCATGCTGCTCAAGGTCGGGCGCCATATTCGTCCCAGGCCGAATTACAAGCTCATCGTCAGCCGCGAGGAAGGCGAAAACAAGTTCCTCAGCGGCTACCGCAAGAACTTTACGCGCATCGAGACAGAAAGCTGCGGTGGACCGCTGACGCTGGTTGACGGTGATGCCAGTGAAGACGATCTGGTCACGGCATCACGCATCGTGGCACGCTTCAGCCAGGGCAAGAACGATGACAGCGTCACGGTAAGAATCACATATCTCAATGGCGACGAAAAGATTCTGAAGGTACCGCCGATGCCACCGGCAGAAATCAGGCAGGAATGGTATGTCTAGCCATCAGCTGGACGCGCGTAACATGCTGTGCCCGCTCCCGGTAATAAAAACCCAGGATAAAGCCGCTGAGCTGCACAGCGGTGACACACTCGAGGTCGTTTGCACCGACCCCGGCGCCCTCAATGACATACCTGCCTGGTGCCGAATCAACGGTCACGAAGTGCTGGGCAGCCGGGAAAGCGATGATGAAGTCTTTATTACGCTAAGAATTGGCTGAAAACGGTCCACGCTCCCCCGTTTATATGACAATGCCATTATGCAGGGCGGGTTCCAGCGACTCCTGCAGCGCAAGCACCTGTTGTTCGGCTTCGGAAATGCGCTTGAATCGGGCAAGATGAAATAACGCTTCACCTTCATGCGCCAGCGGCAAGTGGGTACGGCCAATAAGAATGCCGTCATAGGGGGCTTCGACCCGGCTTTTCAGGTCCGACAGGGGGGCGGTTATGGTGCCGAGCAAATCACCTTTTGCAACCCTGGCGCCAAGTGCAATATTGGATGAGATGATGCCGCTTTCCGGCGCCCTGACCCAGGATGAACCCCGCGCAATCACCGGTTCGACCTTGTGTTTACGGCTGCGGGCAGCGGGCAGCATTTTCAGCGCCCGCATGACATTGATAACACCGCGTAAACCGGTGCGGATCGATGCTTCATCAAAGCGCAGCGCTTCACCTGACTCATACAGCAGCATAGGTATACCAAACCTGTCCGCGGCTTCACGTAACGAGCCGTCACGCAAATCGGCATTGATCAACACCGGCGTACCAAACGCCTGCGCCAGTCTCAAGGTTTCATCGTGGTCAAGATTGGCCCTTACCTGCGGCAGGTTTTCCCGGTAAACAGCGCCGGTATGCAGATCGATACCGTGCGTGCACTTGGCGACGATCTCGTGCATAAACATGTCAGCAATGCGCGAGGCCAGCGAGCCCTTGTCACTGCCGGGAAAGCTGCGGTTGAGATCACGTCGATCAGGCAGGTAACGTGATCGGTGCAGAAGACCGTGCACATTAACCACCGGAACCGCAACCAGGGTGCCACTGAGCCGTTTCAATGCCGAATGACGTAACAGACGCCGGATGATTTCCACGCCATTCAGTTCGTCGCCATGAATGGCTGCACAGACAAACAGGCATGGCCCGTCCCGGCGGCTGTTGATGACCTCTATCGGCATGGTCAGGTCGGTGTGGGTGTAGAGCCGCGCAATCGGCAGATCGACGACAGCACGCTCACCGGGTGCAATCGTAACTCCGCCAATCTCAAACGCGTTGTTTGACTTAGCCCTGACCACGTGTCCGGGTCCTGTGCGGGCGAGCGTGTTTCTCGATGAACTGGATCACCATGGTTGCAACATCCTTGCTCGTTGCCATCTCTATGCCCTCAAGCCCAGGAGAGGAATTGACTTCCATAACGACGGGCCCGTGATTTGAACGCAGCAGGTCAACACCGGCAACATTCAGACCCATTTTCTTGGCTGCTCGAATGGCAGTTGAACGTTCTTCCGGCGTTAACTTGACGATGGTGGCCGTGCCGCCACGGTGCAGATTGGAACGAAATTCACCTTCCCTGGCCTGGCGTTTCATCGCCGCGACGACTTTTTCTCCGATCACAAACGCACGAATGTCTGCTCCACCCGCCTCCTTGATAAATTCCTGCACCAGGAAGTTTGCGTCCAGCTCACGAAATGCATCAATCAGGCTTTCCGCGGCCTTGTAGGTTTCTGCCAGAACAATGCCTTTACCTTGCGTACCTTCCAGCAGCTTGACCACCAGCGGTGCGCCGCCGACGATCTTGATCAGGTCTGCAGTATCGCCGGGCGAGTTCGCAAATCCGGTCAATGGGAGACCGATACCGGCGCGCGCCATGATCTGTATTGAGCGCAGCTTGTCCCTCGATCGGGTGAGTGCGACGGACTCATTCACCGGCCATGCCCCCATCATCTCAAACTGGCGCAATACAGCCGCGCCATAGAAGGTAATCGAAGCACCAATGCGCGGGATCACGGCATCAAAAGACTCGAGCATTTCACCCTTGTAATGAACACTGGGGCGCAGGGATGCGATGTCGATGTAGCACTTGAGGGTATCCAGCACCTGGACTTCATGATTACGATTTTTTGCGGCTTCGACCAGGCGCCTGGTCGAATACAGTTTCGGATTTCGTGAAAGTATTGCGATACGCATTTACTGATCCTTTCTTTTTTTATATTTTCGTTGCCCGATGAGATAGGACGCTGAAGGGTCGACAATAAACCTGTCTTCCAGCGCGGTTCGTCCCAGCAACATACGAAAGCGCATGGTGTCGCGATTGGTCAGGGTCAGCTCAATCGGCCAGCTGAAATCACCGAGGCGGATGGTTGTCTCAATTACATAACGCTGCTCCCCGTGCCCGCCTGAATCTGTCACGTTGCGCTGTTCGAGTACCGGTGCCTCACACTCTATCACCTTTTCGGTGTCACCCTGAACCGGATGTATACCGAAGCGCACCCACGGCCTGTTGTCACGCACAAAGGGCTCGACAAAAAAGGCGTGCAAGGCTGAGGTCCGTGCACCGGTATCGGTTTTGACCTTGATATGGTTCAGACCAAGATCGGGCAATGACGCCCATTCACGCCAGCCGATAACGGGCAAATCACGCCGTTGTTGTGCGTCCGGGTCACTCATTTAACAAACCTGTGATGTGCTGTTACACGCATAGCTGATCAAGGCAGGGAGTATATCCCCATCAAACAGGACCAACCAGATAAACAGCGTTATGGCAGTAAAATCGTCGGCATGTTGTTCAGCAGCATTGATACTGGTATTACCAGAATATTTCATTTCGCCCACTCCCGTTTCAGCGCGACAATTTGAATGCTTTTTAATCAGTAGCATATTGAATTATCCTTGATTCAGTC
>JASFVM010000139.1:0-6937 GCA_050049835.1 Gammaproteobacteria bacterium | reverse complement strand
CAACGCGACTGCACCGCCTGCAATCAACATCCCCCGGGTTGGCTGGCCGAAATAACTGACAAGCGGTACAAAGAGAACGGCAAACCACTGCCTTGATGCCTCATGGTAACGAAGCGGGCGGATGAGCTTATTGAGGCCGTGTGCCTCGGGCATTGAGTCGGTGCGTCCCATAATTCTTTTCTGTCTTGTTTAAAGTCCGGCGATTATAACATTCAGTCCAGCTCAACGGCGCGTAACTGCTCGGCCGCATCTTCAGGGCTGATGGTACTGACAAACAGCCCTGATCCCAGCTCAAATCCTGTCGGAATGCTGGTGCGGGGGCAGATTTCCAGGTGCCAGTGGTAACTCGGAGCGCAGTCGGCACTGGCTTCGCCATGTGGCTGGGAGTGCAAAAAGAAGTTGTATTGTGCGCCTCCAATAACATGATCGAGGCGTGACATGGTGCGCTTGAGTACGGATGCAAAGTCAGCCATATCTTCGTCAGAACTGTTGATGAAATCACTCTGGTGGTTAAGAGGCAGGATATGGACTTCCCACTCATAACGACTGGCAAAGGGTTTTATCGCAATGAATTTGTCGCCGCGGTCGACCACGTACTGCCCAACGTCTATGCGACGGCGTATTTCGCCTGAATTACGGTCATAGATCGTGGCTTCGAAGGTGAGCGCTTCGTCGATCATTGCGCAAAAGATACACTGGTGGTGCTTCTGGTAATAGTTACGGCTGTGGGTGATTTCGTTGTAAACGTTTTCCGGTATCACCGGCATCGCAATAATCTGGCTGTGCGTATGCTTGATGCTGGCACCGGCTGCAGCACCAAAATTCTTGAACACGAGCACGTAACGGATACGTTCATCCGTATCATAGAGCTGTTTCATGCGAGAGCGGTATGTCTGGAAAAGTGTCTTCAGGTGAGAGACCTCCATTTCATGTATCGCAATACCGTGATTGTTGTGGTCGATGATGACTTCATGACGACCATAGCCTTCTATGGCCTGTTGCAGCCCGAAGTTGATACCGGAGGCATTTTGATCATCACCCAGCACAGGGTAAAGATTTTCCACGATGCGTATTTGCCAGTCCTGTTCTTCGGGTACCGCAAGAATTGTTGGTGGTGTCTTTTCCTCGTTACCGGTGCAGAAAGGGCACGTTTCAACATGGGGCTGCGCCTTTCGATCCATACGTTCCTCGGCGTCACGCGGACGCATGCCACGCGCCGTTGCTACCAGCACCGATTCACTTGGTACGATCGGGTTGATTCGGATCTCGCGGACGGTTTTTTCACTGTCAGACACAAAAATACCTATTCAGTAAGTGGATGAACTGCAGGATTTTACCTTATAAGGACCTTGGTTTTAGTCCCCCGAATGGATAGTTCTCACAACAGCATGGGCCCGCGGGTGTTCCCGATTCAGCATCTGGCAGAATCCGAGCAGAATTATCTGGCTGAATTTGCAGTGCCGTGTGTTCAATTCTGTCATCATAAACTGCTAGTATTAAGATATGAAGATTAAAGAGAATTACGGATGTGAAGACGTCGAGCCACGTGGATTCGTGAGTTTGATGGATTTGTATGAAAATAATTTTCTTCGCTTAAGAAAGCTGGTGCCTGACCTTGATGCGCTTGAACAACATGCCTATTCACGCATCGATGGCGCCCTGGGTCTGCATATATCGGTACTGGACCGCTCACGCTACACCACAACACTGCGCATGACCTACCATTTCACTGAAGGTGCTTCATTGCATGCCGAGCCTGATCTGAAGCTGCGTGTTTATCATGATGCCTGCCTGGTCGAGGTCCTTTCCGGACACCTCAAACACGGCAAACAAAGACTGGATCACCTGCCGGCAGATGCCAAGCGCGAGAAATGGAGGCTGAATCGCTTTCTGTTCAAATGGCTGGGATTCTGCCTTCATCAGGGGCACCAGTTTCAGCGAGATACTGCGACGGATTTCAATAAACCTGCCGCATCCGGTGCGGCAGTTTAACTCCTCACCGTAAGTTCCCCCTTCAAACCGCTGCAGGGCGCACAACAGCGTGCAGACATGTTGAAAAACATGGTATTATGCAGCGTTTTATGACAAGCGAAATCTTTCGCGCTACACAAATGGAAAAAATCGGCTAAATGGCTGAATTCGCTAAAGAAATATCCCCGGTTAACCTAGAAGACGAGATGCGTCAGTCCTATCTGGACTACGCCATGAGCGTTATTGTCGGGCGTGCACTGCCGGATGTGCGGGACGGCCTGAAACCGGTGCACAGGCGTGTGCTTTATGCCATGAGTGTGCTTGGCAATGACTGGAACAAAGCCTACAAGAAATCAGCGCGCGTTGTCGGTGATGTCATCGGTAAGTATCACCCGCATGGTGACACCGCCGTGTATGACACCATTGTTCGCATGGCGCAGCCATTCTCGTTGCGCTACATGCTGGTCGATGGTCAGGGTAACTTCGGTTCGGTTGATGGTGATGCGCCTGCGGCAATGCGATACACCGAAGTTCGCATGTCAAAGATTGCACATGAGCTGCTGGCCGACCTCGACAAGGAAACTGTAGACTTTGTCGAAAATTACGATGGTTCCGAATCAGAACCCTCAGTACTGCCAACGCGTGTGCCTGAACTGCTGATCAATGGTTCTTCAGGTATTGCTGTTGGTATGGCAACCAACATACCGCCGCATAATCTGAATGAGGTCATCAATGCCACGCTGGCCATGATCGATGACCCGGACATTACGGTCGAAGGATTAATGGAGCACCTGCCCGGTCCTGACCTGCCTACAGCGGCACTGATTAACGGCTCCAAGGGAATCCGGGAAGCGTATCGTACCGGCAGAGGACGCATGTACATGCGTTCAAAAGCGGAAGTGATCGCAAACGAGAAAACCGGCAAGGAAACCATCATCGTCACTGAAATACCCTACCAGGTGAACAAGGCGCGATTGATCGAACGCATTGCCGAGCTGGTCAAGGAAAAACGCATCGAAGGCATCACCGAGCTGCGTGATGAGTCGGACAAGGATGGCATGCGCATCGTTATCGAACTGCGCCGCGGTGAAGTCGGCGAGGTCGTACTCAATAATCTGTACAAGCTGACCGCAATGCAGACAGTGTTCGGCATCAACATGGTTGCACTGGTAGATGGCCAGCCACAGGTGCTCAACCTGAAGCAGATTCTCGACGCCTTTATCCGTCACCGACGTGAAGTGGTTACACGCCGTACCATCTTCGAGCTGCGCAAGGCCAGGAACAGGGCGCATGTACTCGAAGGTCTGGCCGTTGCACTGGCCAATATTGATGAAGTTATCGAACTGATTAAAAAGTCAGCCAATCCGGCGCAAGCCAAGGCCGAGTTGATAGCCAAAGTATGGCAGCCGGGCGCTGTTGTTGACATGATCAAGCGCGCCGGTGCTGATTCATCCCGACCGGATGACCTTGATCCGCAGTACGGTCTCAAGGATGACGGTTATCATCTATCCGAAGTCCAGGCGCAGTCAATTCTTGATTTGAGGCTGCATCGCCTTACCGGCCTTGAGCAGGACAAGATACTGGATGAATACAAGGAAATACTCGAGCTGATCAAGGAATTGCTCGATATCCTGTCCAATCCCGAACTGCTGCTGCAGGTTATTCGCGATGAGCTGGACGAAATCAAGGAAAAATACGGTGACGAGCGCCGCACCAGCATACTCGAAGATCAGCTTGACCTGTCCATGGAGGACCTGATCACCGAAGAAGATGTTGTGGTGACGTTCTCGCATGAAGGCTACGCCAAGTGTCAGACGCTTGACGTCTACAATACCCAGCGTCGCGGTGGCCGCGGCAAAGCTGCAACCCGGATGAAGGACGAAGACTTCATCGACAAGCTGTTTATCGCCAATACCCATGACACGCTGCTGTGTTTCTCCAGCCTGGGCAAGGTTTACTGGCTCAAGGTTTACCAGATGCCGATGGCAGGAAGGGGCTCGCGTGGCAAGCCGATCGTCAATCTGCTGCCACTGGAAGATGATGAGCGCATCAACGCGGTGCTTCCTGTTCGCGAATACGATGAAAACCATTTCGTCTTCATGGCAACCAGCTCGGGTACGGTAAAGAAGACGGCGCTGACAAGTTTTTCTCGCCCGCGCGTATCCGGCATCAAGGCAATAGAGTTACGTAACAGTGACCGCCTGGTGGATGTTGTGATCACTGACGGATCGCGTCACATTATGTTGCTCTCCAATGCCGGCAAGGCAATTCGTTTCTCCGAAACCGATGTCAGGGAGATGGGCAGGACCGCGGCTGGTGTGCGCGGTATGCGTCTCGGCTCTGATCAGCGCGTCATCAGCATGATCATGGCGGACGACCAGGGCTCCATTCTAACTGCAACCGAGCATGGCTTCGGCAAGCGCACCCCGGTAGCGCAGTACCCGGTCAAGGGGCGCGGTGGCCAGGGTGTTATTTCCATACAGGCCAATGAAAGGAACGGGAAGGTCGTCGGTGCTGTCCAGGTACGTGACGACGATGAAACCATGCTGATCACCAACAGCGGCACCCTGGTGCGTATTGCGGTCAGCGACATCAGCGAAATGGGCCGTAATACCCAGGGTGTACGCCTGATTCGTCTGTCTAAAGATGAGAAGCTGGCCGAGATCGAGAAGATCGAGTCAATCGAAAAAGAAGAAGTAGAAATAATATAATCAATAAGATATAAAACTTAATTAAAGTAAAATAACGAATAAAACCAATGACTAGAGTATTCAATTTCAGCGCAGGTCCGGCAATGCTGCCGACCGAGGTTTTGCAGCGCGCACAGACGGAAATGCTGGACTGGAACGGTTCTGGGATGTCCGTTATGGAAATGAGCCATCGAGGCAAGGAGTTTATGTCGATCGCTGAAAAATCGGAAGCCGATCTGCGCAAGCTGATGGCTATACCGGACAACTACAGGGTACTGTTCCTGCAGGGGGGCGCCAGCAGCCAGTTTTCGATGGTTCCGATCAACCTGCTCAATGGCAAATCTTCAGCTGACTATCTGTTGACCGGGCAATGGTCAAAAAAAGCAATCGCCGAAGCAAAGCGCTACTGCAAAGTCAATGTTGTCGCCGATACCAGTGATACCAGTTTCACGACCGTGCCTCAGGCTGACAGTCTGAACTTCAGTTCCGATGCTGCCTATGTACATTACACGCCCAATGAAACCATAGTCGGGGTCGAGTTTCCCTATATACCCGATACCGGTGATGTGCCATTAGTGGCAGATATGTCATCGACTATACTGTCACGCCCGGTTGATGTCAGTAAATATGGCGTGATCTATGCCGGTGCACAGAAGAACATAGGGCCGGCAGGTGTTACCGTCGTTATCGTACGTGAAGACCTGATTGGTCATGCAATGGACAGCATGCCCGCGATGTTCGATTACAGCACGCACTCGGATAATGATTCCATGTATAACACACCACCAACATACAGCTGGTATCTATCCGGTCTGGTATTCGACTGGCTGCTGCAGAAGGGTGGCCTGGAAGGTATGGCTGCAATCAACAGTAGCAAGGCAGAAAAGCTGTATGCAGCAATCGATAATTCGGCATTTTATTCCAACCCGGTTGCTGTCGAATGCCGTTCATGGATGAATGTGCCTTTTATCCTGGCTGATGCCGGGCTGGATGCGAAATTCCTCGAGGAGGCCGGTGATAATAATCTGAAAACACTCAAGGGACATCGCTCGGTGGGCGGGATGCGTGCCAGTATTTATAACGCAATGCCGGCTGAAGGTGTTGATACTCTGATCGAATTTATGGCTGATTTTGAAAAACGTTACGGCTAGCAATGAGCAAAATATAACCGGAAGCACTTGAATAAATGTACAAGATTAAAACTTTTAACAATATATCTGACAAGGGATTGAGCCGTTTACCTGCCAGTGATTATGACGTGAGCCCGGATCACGAAACGCCTGACGCAATCATCCTGCGTTCTTACAAGCTGCATGATTACCCGGTACCTGACAGCCTGCTTGCCGTCGGCAGGGCAGGTGCAGGCACCAACAACGTGCCTGTACTCAAGATGTCAGAAAAAGGTATCCCCGTTTTCAATGCGCCGGGTGCCAACGCCAATGCCGTCAAGGAACTCGTTATCGCCGGCATGCTGCTTGCCTGCAGGAATATCTGCCAGGGCTGGGATTATGCCAGGAATGTTGAAGGTACACCGGAACAGCAGAACAAGGCGGTTGAAGACGGCAAGAAAAAATATGTCGGCTACGAGCTCCCGGGCAGAACACTCGGTGTTGTTGGCCTCGGGGCGATCGGCGTTCATGTTGCAAATGCGGCTGTTGCTCTGGGTATGCGCGTTGTCGGTTTCGATCCGACCATTACGGTGAAAAGCGCATGGAAGATGTCATCTGAAGTGGTGGAAATGCCGAGCATCGATGAGCTTGTAAAGCAATCAGACTTTGTCACTTTTCATGTGCCGTTGCTTGACAGCACCAGAAACCTGTTAAACAGCAAACGTATCGCATCAATGAAAGAGGGCGCTGTCGTACTGAATTTTGCCCGTGACGGTATTGTTGATGACGAGGCTGTGTTGAAGGCGCTGGACAGCGGCAGGCTTCATGCCTATGTCAGCGATTTTCCTGCGCCGAATCTTAAAGACAACGACAGGGTCATCACACTGCCGCATCTGGGTGCCTCAACGATCGAAGCAGAAGAGAACTGCGCAATTATGGTTGCCGATCAAATCAAGGACTTTCTTGAAAATGGCAATATACATAATTCTGTGAACTTTCCCGGAATCAGGCTTGCACGTATTGGTGACATGCGTCTTGCGATAGCCAATGAAAACCGTCCCGACATGGTGGGACAGATATCACACGTGCTGGGTCAGGCAGGTGTTAATATTCACCACATGAGCAATGAATCCAGGAGTAATCTCGCTTACACACTGATGGACCTGG
>JASFVM010000138.1:0-6966 GCA_050049835.1 Gammaproteobacteria bacterium | reverse complement strand
GACAACAGTGTCAGCGTTGATATTGTTGATGGCCTGCAGAATATCCTGCCTGCGGGAACACCACGTTTTGTCCAGACCAATTCCAGTAACCTCGTCGATGCCTATAAGTGGACCGAGCTGGACCAGCCGAGTGGAATGGCCTTTTTTACGCTCTATTCCGGCATTACCGACCGGGCTGAACCCTGCGAGTCACTCAAGGCCAACACAGTTTTTTGTCTGGGACTCGAGGGACACAAAATCCTGATATCATCCGCGCAGCTCGAAAATTTTCGTCTGGGTGAGACGTTACAACAGGAAGTCCACAAGCGCGGAGTACGCGGGGCTTACCTGGTAAATCAGACCCTTGATCTCAAGCCGCATACATCACAGCACTGGCAGTTGGTTGCCAATATCGAGCAAAGTCAAAGCCAGGTGGTCGAATTGCGCAGGCAGCTGGATAAACCACAGGTTGTTGCCGAGGCCATTAGTGCATCAGTCAATGAAGGTTCGGATAAACTGGCGCGCATTATAGCCCGTGGTGACGGATTCCAGCTAATGGCTGAAGAAAATGTGTCTGTTCATCACTATGCAAACGTGTTGTTCAATATTCTGCGCGGCGGTGTGTTCGATGATCAGTACCAGGTATCTTCGAGGGACTTTGCTGCAAGCATCAGGAATTTCAACTGCGTTTTGTACCAACAACATCAGGAACTTCTTGAAGGCCTGCCGCAAAAGCTGAATTTCAAGCAACTGCTGTTGATCATCAAGGAACAAAAAGACCTTCAACTGGAACGCCTTTGTCTTGAATACCTGCCTATCACCTTCGGCCGTCGTCATGGTGACCCCAGTCGCCCATGGAACCAGTTTGCGATCAAGCTGAAAGACGAGCATGGTAATCGCCTGCTTTCCTATGAAGGCAACTGGCGCGATATCTTCCAGAACTGGGAAGCCCTGGCGTTCAGCTACCCGGAATTTATCGAGAATGTGATCGCCAAGTTCGTCAATGCCTCTACGATGGATGGCTACAATCCATACCGGATTACCAAGCAGGGTATCGACTGGGAAGTCGAAGACCCGGATGACCCGTGGAGTTATATCGGCTACTGGAGTGATCACCAGATCATCTACCTGCTGAAATTACTGGAACTGTCTAACAGTTTTCACCCGGCCAGGCTTGGCGCCTTGCTGCATCGCTCGGTTTACAGTTATGCCAATGTTCCATACCGGATCAAGCCCTTCGAAGATCTGCTAGAGGATGCGAAGAGCACGGTTGAGTATGATGAGGGCCTTGCACTACGAATAGAGCGTCGGGTCGCGCAGTTGGGCGCCGACGGCAAACTGGTGTCGAACGGCAATGGCGATGTGTACCAGGTTAACCTGCTCGAAAAACTGCTGGTGCCATTGCTGGGCAAGCTGGGTAACCTGGTGATCGAAGGCGGTATCTGGCTCAATACCCAGCGCCCGGAGTGGAATGATGCCAACAATGCCCTGGTCGGCCAGGGCCTGTCCATGGTAACCCTTTATTATATCCGTCGATATATCAGTTTCCTGCAGCAATTACTCGAAGCCGAGACGGCAACAGAAGAAGTCGTGCTGTCAAACGAAGTAAGCCGATGGTTAGTGGAAACCGCCGCCGCCCTGAGAAGTGTGCGCCCCTTGTTGGGCGAAACACCGCTCAGCGCGGAACACCGCTACCGCTTGCTTACAGAACTTGGCCAGGCGGCGAGTCGCTATCGCCAGGCGGTCTACCGGCAGGAAGGCTTCAGCAGTAAAGAATCCCGGCCCCTGGAAACGATCAGGGTGCTGCTGGATGACGCACTTGCAGTCATCGACCACAGTATCGCGCACAATCAAAGGCAGGATGGTCTGTATCACGCCTACAATTTGCTGGACCTGCAACAGGACGAACTTGAGGTAGACACACTTTACCCGATGCTGGAAGGCCAGGTCGCGGTGCTGAGTTCCGGCGCAATCACACCGGGACAGTCGGCGACGGTAGTAGAAGCCCTGTTTGACAGCGATGTATACCGCGCCGATCAACATTCATTCATGCTCTATCCTGACCGACAGTTGCCGGGATTCCTGGACAAGAACCGTGTTCCCGGCGAACAGGTCGAGGCAATACCACTGCTGCAGAGAATGCTTGCGGAAAACGATGACAGCATCCTGCTACGTGATGATGATGGAAATTATCGCTTCAATGCAGAGTTGATCAATACGGGTGCACTGGGCAGACGGCTGGACAGTCTGGTCGATGACTACGGTGATGATATCGAGACGGCTCGTCAGCCTTTGCGTGAGCTGTATGAGGATGTGTTCAATCACAAGGCCTTTACCGGGCGTTCGGGTGGCATGTTCGGTTTCGAAGGGCTGGGTTCTATTTACTGGCACATGGTATCCAAGCTGTTGCTGGCAGTACAGGAGAATTTCTTTACCGCACTCGATCAGGATGCTGATGAGACGGTTTGCAAGCAACTTGGGAACTTGTATTACCGTGTACGCAATGGAATTGGCTTCAACAAGACCCCGGCTGAATATGGTGCATTTCCAACCGATCCTTATTCACATACGCCCAAACACGCCGGTGCACGTCAACCGGGTATGACAGGGCAGGTCAAGGAAGAGGTGCTGACCCGTTTCGGTGAACTCGGGGTCCGTGTCAGTGGCGGCGTGGTGAACTTTCGGCCTGACCTGCTGCGCACTCGAGAATTTGTTTCAAAGCCAGCAACTTTCCATTACCTGGATGTGGCGGACAACTGGCAGACCATCACGGTACCGGCACACGGGCTTGCCTTTACCTGGTGCCAGGTGCCGGTTGTTTACCAGCTCGATGATGTTCTGGATCCCGTTCTTGTCATTACCTTCGATGATGGAACGCAACAGTCGTTCAAGCAATTAGCACTGCCAGCCGAGGAGAGTTCCGAATTGTTCCTGCGCAGTGGTCGGATCCGCCAGCTCTCGCTTGTAATGGGAACAAGCCAGTTGTTCTCTGAATAGTATGAAATTCCCTAAACACTTTATCTGGGGTGCAGCCACATCAAGTTATCAGATCGAAGGTGCGGCTTACCGTGACGGTGGTGGCAGTTCCGTTTGGGATATGCTGGGACGCCAGGCCGGGAAAATTGCCAACGGCGATACCGGCGAGATTGCCTGTGACCACTATCATAATTACAGGAATGATGTTGACTTGATGGCGTCAATCGGACTGCAGGCTTACCGTTTTTCAATCAGTTGGCCCCGGGTATTGCCTGATGGTACAGGTAAAGTCAATGAACAAGGTCTGGATTTTTACAGTCGCCTGGTTGACGCATTACTCGAAAAAAATATTGAACCCTGGGTCACATTATTTCACTGGGATTTTCCGTATTCTTTGTATTGTCGTGGAGGCTGGCTAAATCGAGACAGCGCTGACTGGTTCGCAGACTATACAGCACTGATGGTAGACAAGCTCTCAGATCGGGTTTATCACTGGAGTACATTGAACGAGCCCCAATGTTATATAGGATTAGGCCATCAGGACGGTACTCACGCACCTGGAATGAAGATGGGCGTGTCTGAAGTACTGCTGGCCGCGCATAATACCTTGCGGGCACACGGCAAGTCTGTTCAGGTGATTCGTACGAGTGCTAAAACCGAATCTGTCATTAGCGCCTCTCACGCAAGCAAGGTATCCATACCTGCTTCAGATCAGCTGGTCGATATAGAAGCGGCACGCCAGCACATGTTCTCAATTCGAGCAAAACACGTATTCAATAACACCTGGTTCTCCGATCCCATGATATTGGGATGTTATCCGGAACAGGGCGTCGAGTTATTTGCCGCTGATATGCCAACAATATTCCCGGGTGACCTCGAATGCATCAATCAGCGGCTGGATTATTTCGGCATCAATATATATTCAGGAAATTATATTAGAGCTGCAGAGAACGATGATTTTGAAATAGTTGAAAGACGGGACATGCCTGTGACTGCAATGGGATGGCCTGTAACGCCTGAAGCTTTGTACTGGGGGCCGAAATTATTCCATGAGCGATACCAGCTGCCTGTCGTGATCACTGAAAATGGCATGGCGAATGATGACCTGGTGCAAAACGGCAAGGTTCATGATAGAGAACGTATCGATTTCCTGGAGAGGTATCTCGCTGAATATGCTCGTGTAATCGCGGATGGCGTGCCTGCTCTGGGTTACCTGTTATGGTCGCTGATCGATAATTTCGAATGGGCAGAAGGTTACCGCAAACGCTTTGGCTTGGCGTATGTAGATTATGAAACACAACAACGCGTGTTAAAAGATTCGGCCACCTGGTACAAGAATCTTATCGCCAGGCATGAAACCGGGATGTCCAATGATGCAAAATCAACAGTTGAAAAGAATTCCGATATCAAATGTGTTTAATAGCAGACATCGGCGGTACCCATGCTCGATTTGCACTTGTTGACGAGGATGAGTACGCGCCAAAACACGAGCGCACATTGTTCTGTGCAAACTATCATTCATTGGTAGACGCGTTGCTGGCTTATCTTGATGATGTGTCACAACCGATGCCTGCAACAGCATCATTGGCGATTGCAACACCTGTAACAAACGATCGAATCATAATGACCAATCATATATGGGATCTGTCAGTCAGGGACACACGAAAGGCGCTAGGGCTCAAATCGCTCAAAGTATTGAATGATTATACAGCGCTCGCACTGGCGCTTCCCTATCTGGGTGATGATGATTATCACCAGGTAGGTCGGGGCATGACCGTTAAAAATCAAACATTGGCCGTGCTTGGCCCTGGTACAGGCCTTGGTGTTTCGGGTGCGATATTTGCAGGCGATGTCTGGATTCCGTTGCAGAGTGAGGGTGGGCATGTGTCTTATGGCCCGTTAAATGACCGGGAAACAGAAGTCATCGGGATTATTCGAGCACATCATAATTTCATATCTGCTGAATCTCTTGTGTCTGGACCCGGTTTGGTTCTGTTATATGAGTCTATTGCCAAATGTGACGGTGTTGAACATGAATTATTATCCCCGCAGCAAATAACGAGTAAAGCACTGGACGGAGTCGACTCATCAGCAGAACAGGCTGTAGCTATGTTCTGTGGCGTTCTTGGATCCATCGCCGGAAACCTTGCATTAACTCTGGGGGCACGTGGTGGGGTATTTGTAGGGGGAGGCATTGTACCCAAACTGGGCGATTATTTTGCAGGATCTTCATTCCGCGCACGTTTCGAAAACAACAGCAGGTTTGGCAAATACCTGTCTCAGATACCTACTTATGTTATCAGCTCGAAATATCCTGCGCTGATTGGTGCTGCAGTCGCAATAAAGCAGCAGTACAGTCATCTGGGCGTTAGCAGCGTTTCACACTAGGGTGTTCAAATGGAGATGACTACCCTGGTAAACAAATTTGTATACGGAGGTTAGGGGATTGGGTATACAACATGTCAACAGGCATCTGGCGGGTATTGATTTTTCAGCGTTATCGCAAGCAGAAAGCGTTTCAATGTTGCGAGAAATACTGGAGAACAGGATTCATGGTATTGCATTCAGTCCCTATATGGATGGTCAGGGTCCCGGTGATCAAATCAGCGAAGCACAGATAGAACAGCGTTTGAAAATCATTGAACCCTATACACATTGGGTCAGGACATTTTCCTGCGTAGAAGGCAATGAACACATTCCCCGTATCGCTAAAGCATATAATCTGAAAACCATGGTTGGTGTTTGCCTGAGCGATGACAGGGATAAAAATGAACTCGAGCTCGAACAGGGAATCGAAATCGCCCGTCAGGGATATGCCGATATTCTTGCGGTCGGCAACGAAGTATTACTGCGGGGTGAGTTAACGGGGCAGGAGCTGATCGAATATATATCCCGCGCCAGGCAGGCAGTGCCTGGTATCAATGTCAGTTATGTTGATGCATATTTCCAGTTTGAAGACCATCCTGCATTAGCGGAAGCCTGCGATATTTTACTGATCAACTGCTACCCGTTCTGGGAGGAATGTCCGGCTGATTACGCACTTCTCTATATGAAAGATATGTATCAACGTGCAGTCAGCGTGGCAAAAGGCAAAAAAGTAATTATCAGTGAAACCGGCTGGCCAAGCGCCGGCGCAGCCTCCGGATCAGCCGTTCCTTCAGCAGAAAGTGCCATGCAATATTTTATTAATACTTATGTGTGGGCAGAGCAGGAAGATATAGAGATATTTTACTTTTCATCTTTTGATGAAGCATGGAAAACCGGTGATGAAGGCGATGTCGGTGCGTACTGGGGATTATGGGACAAGGATGGCAACTTCAAATATCCCGACACTGTGAGCCGTGCAAACAATGAAAAATAATCGGTTAGAGTTGGGCTTTGAACACGCCATTTGTTATTCGGGTTACAGGGAAGGTCAATCTCCGGTTGAGGGCGTTTTCCCTTCCTATCATGAGATCCATGAGGATCTTAATATTCTAAAGGAAAACTGGAAATTACTCAGGCTTTACGATTGCAGCTGGCACGCAGAATTTGTCCTCGAGGTCATACGCAATGAGTCACTTGATTTTAAAGTGATGCTGGGTGCTGACATGGCGGCCGAGGAGAGCAATCCTAACTGCCCATGGGGTGCGGACTATGATGAGATTACGCTGATTTCCAACAGGCGCGAGAACAGTATCGAAGTGGACAGGTTAATCAGGTTAGCGAATGATTACCCGGATATAATTTCGTCCGTCTCTATAGGTAATGAGGCTACTGTTGACTGGAGTGACCATCTGGTACCGATCGAAAAGTTGATCAGTAACGTGCACAGACTAAAAGCAGCCGTTGACCAGCCAGTGACATTTTGTGAAAACTATGTTCCATGGACGAGCAGGCTGGAATCCCTGGCAGGCGAACTGGACTTTATTTCATTACATAGTTATCCCGTGTGGGAACACCAGACTATTGATAGTGCTCTTGACTATACCAGGCAGAATTATTACAGCGTTGCCAACCATTATCCTGACA
>JASFVM010000136.1:0-7013 GCA_050049835.1 Gammaproteobacteria bacterium | reverse complement strand
AGAAAAAACTGGGTGGGGCGGCGGTTGATGTCATCGAAGCGGAGCCACCACCGGATAACTATCCATTGCTGGAAGTTTCACTGCCCAACCTGATTGTAACGCCACATGTTGCCTGGGCAAGCCGTGAATCGCGCCAGCGCCTGCTGGACGAGATTGCCTTGAATATCGAAGCGTTTTCAGCAGGGCAGATAAGGAATCGGGTTTAACAGGGCGATGTTTACCGCAGAGACGTAGAGAAGGACATTTACGTGTTTACAAGCCTGTGATCTTCCAGCCAGGGGTACAGCGTTGACAGAAAACTTACTGGTTGGCACTTGTATTCAGGGTTTTAATTTAACCTTAAAAAAATTTTTCTCTGTGTCTCTGTGGTGAATTAACTTATTCACCAGTCACTGTAATCGTTATTTTACGCTCAGTGGCGTGCGTACTTCGTTCCCACAAAAAGATACCCTGCCATATGCCGATGCCCGGTTTGCCATTGCTGACCGGTATGCTGAGGCTGCTTTGAGCCAGTACATAACGCATGTCTTCAGGAATTGCATCCATGCCTTCATTGATTTTGTTATCAATATTACTGCCACTCGGTGCAAATTGCGCCAGGAATGGCGCAGTTTCATTCTTCGTGTTTTCATCAGCGATATCGCCGATCAGCAGCGAGGCGCTGCTGCTGTGAATAAACAACTGGCAGGTACCTGTTCGAATTCCGGACTCATCGATAAAGTCGGTGACCAGGTCGGTGATTTCATACGAGCCTTTACCGCGATCAGACAGTTGCAGCGTGTCCTGGTAAACCATCACTCACCCATCACGGTAACGGTGATCTTGCGCTTATGAGGATGGGTGCGATGTTCCCACAGGTAGATCCCCTGCCAGGTACCAAGGGTGTGCCTGCCTTCATCAACAGGAATTGAAAGTGAGCTTTGGGTCAGTACCGTACGGACGTGAGCCGGCATATCATCGGGACCTTCGTCTGTGTGTTGAAACATGCTGTCACCGTCGGGCACTATTCTTTGCATGAAAGTTTCCAGGTCAGAGCGCACGGCAGGGTCAGCATTCTCGCACAATATCAGCGATGCGCTGGTGTGGTGAATGAAAATCTGGCAGATGCCCTGTTTGATACCGGAACTTTGAATGGCTTCATCAACCAGGCGGCTGATGTCGAAAGTTCCGCGGCCACGGGTAGGAAATTGAAGTTGCTGTTGATAAACCATGTTGATTGATTGTTGTAGGGTGATCTACGGATTCAGCCTGCTGATTCTAGCAATTTTACAGACAGGATTCGTAGCCTCGTGCCAGTGTGAGCATGATCTCAAACCAGGCGTTTTCACCCGCTTGCAAACGCAAACCGATGGCATCGAGTTCTTGCACGTCTACATCGAGGCCGTGCGTTAAGGTATCAACCAGAGGCGGACGGTTCGGTGCCTCATAGAACAGGCATTGCAGCTGCTGCTGACGAATTCTATCGCGTAGTTCCTGCACGTATTTTGCACTTGGACTGAGTTCATCACCGCTGCTGACAAATCCGGCATTATTCAGTCCATAAGCCTCTTCAAAATACTGGTAAGCATCATGGTAGGTGAGGAAAGCGGATTTTTTACCGGCAAGCTTTTGCCTGATCAGGTTGTCAGTTTCTGTAATGCGCTGATGCAGGCGTTCTCTATTGGCATTGTAGATAGCTGCACTGGCCGCATCTGCTTTGATGAGTGCATTGGCTATAACGTCGACCAGGATATTTGCGTTCCGGGCAGAGAGCCAGATATGGGGGTCATTCAGTGTTGCTGTCGTGGCGTGATGACGAGCGCTTCTGGCCGGTAACCGTACCAGATCTTCGGCTGCTATCAGGGCGATAGTTGTGCGGGTGGCTTCAAGACTATGCAGTATGCGCGGCATGAAGGATTCCAGCTCGGGTCCGACCCAGAAGATCAGGGACGCATCGGCGAGGGCGCGGCGTTCCGATGGCCGTAATGTGTAATGATGCGGAGACGCGCCGGTGTTCATAATAAGTGACGGCTCACCCGCACCCTGCATAATACCTGCCACCAGGGAGTGTATCGGCTTGATCGTGACAGCAACCCGAATCGTGGCGGGCGCGGATTGTGCCTGCAGTGGCAACAGCAGGAGAAGCAGTATATACAGGGCGGACAGGTAGCGCATAACCGGGAAAAGGGACTGTTTTGTTATGTTATAATATAACGTTATTATATCGTATTCCGGTACTTGCCGGGTAGCGTAAACCATGACAGATCAATGCCCACACTCCGACGCAGCCAGTTGCACCCGGCCTTCATCAGAGCAGGTTGCAACTTTTCTCGACCAGGCAGAGGCATTGTGTGACGGGCGAAATCTGCGCTTTACCCGGCTCAGAAAGCAGGTGCTGGAGCTTGTCTGTAAAGCCGAACAGCCGGTAGGGGCATACCAGCTGCTGGATGAGCTGCGTGCTGCAGGGCGTTCGGCGGCGCCGCCGACTGTTTACCGCGCACTCGACTTCCTGCTGGAACAGGGCCTGATACACCGCCTGGCAACCAGTAACAGCTATCTGGCATGTGCGCACCCTCAGCGGCCTCATGCTGCTATCTTTCTGCTGTGCAGCGATTGTGGTCATACGCAGGAGGTGCATACCCGCGGTGTTATCGACGAACTCAGGAATCAGGCGCGTCAATTCGATTTCGCTATCACGCATGCCTCAGTTGAGGTAACCGGCTTGTGCAGCCGCTGCAGGAACAACCAGTGAGCAAGGCAACAGGCAAAGAGGTGCTGTTATCTGCCTGCAACCTCGGTTATGCCATCAAGGGGCACAAGGTGCTCGAAGCAGTCGATTTGCAATTACACAAGGGTGAAATCATCACCCTGATAGGGCCTAATGGTGCGGGCAAAACCACCCTGGTACGCATTCTGCTGGGGCTCAACAAGGCCAGCAGTGGCAAGATCTACAGAAAACCGGGGGTAAAGATCGGCTATGTGCCGCAGAGGCTGCACATCGATCCGGTGTTGCCGCTGCGGGTCAGGGATTTCATGTTGACCGCAGGGCGTTTTGATCAGAAGCAGTTAACCGGCGCGCTCGAAGAAGTGCGCATGTCCCATTTGCTGTCATCTGCGGTGCAGACTTTATCCGGTGGCGAGTTTCAACGCGTGCTGCTGGCGCGTGCGCTGTTGAACCAGCCTGACCTGCTCGTACTGGATGAGCCGGCGCAGGGCGTTGATATCATCGGTCAGCAGGCGCTCTATCAAACGATTAAATATATACGTGACCGGCATGAGTGCGGGGTGTTGATGGTGTCTCACGATCTTCATCTGGTTATGGCGTCAGCCGATCGGGTGATTTGCCTGAATACCCATATTTGTTGTACGGGGCATCCGGATGATGTCAGTGCCCATCCGGAATACCTGAAGATATTCGGCCAGGCAATGGAAGGTCTTGCTCCTTACTCGCACCATCATGATCATTCGCACGATGCGCACGGCAATGTGGTCCCTCTTGAGGATACGCACCAGGCAGACAAGCAGCATGGATGATTTTATTGTCAATGCCCTGCTGGCCGGTATTGCGCTGGCGCTGGTGGCCGGGCCGCTGGGTTGTGTTGTGGTATGGAGGCGCATGGCTTATTTCGGCGACACGCTGGCACATTCATCGTTACTGGGAGTGGCCCTCGCAGTATCTGTTGAGCAGGTGCCCATTCTCGGCGTGGTTTTTATCGGCGCAGTGCTGGCGGCGCTGCTGTTCTGGCTCGAACAAAGAAGGGAGCTGTCGCCGGATACCTTGCTGGGGATATTGTCACACAGTGCCCTGGCGCTGGGCCTGATTGTTTTTTCGCTTATCCAGTCACGAGTCCCGGGCATTGATCTGATGGCATACCTGTTCGGCGATATTCTTGCGGTTAATCAAACAGAAATCATCTGGATGTACCTGGCTGTGATTTTTATATTGTCTGTTTTTGTCGGCATGTGGCGGCCCCTGATATCGATTTCTGTCAATGAGGACATGGCGCGGACGGACGGGATCAATGTTTCACTGGTCCGTTTTGTATTCATGTTATTGCTCGCCATGGTGATCGCGGCCGCGATCAAGGTTGTCGGCATCCTGTTGATAACCGCGCTACTGATTATTCCTGCCGCCAGTGCGCGTGCCTTTGCGAGTACACCGGTACAGATGGCGCTGTTATCGACATTGATTGCGGTAACTGCAGTTGTTCTGGGTGTGGGCGCATCCTTTTATCAGGATCTGCCTGCGGGTCCTGCGATTGTGGTCGCAGCGGCACTGGTTTTTTTCATGACACGCATCAGCCGTGCCAGGTACTAGTTTGCCAGCAACCTGCGGACCTCGGTTTCAGCATATCTGGCGAGTTCATCACGGCTTTTGCTATTCGCAGTGACAGCATCACCAAAATAAATCTCGACTTCCAGCTGCCTTGTGCCAAGTATGCGTCTGGTCGAATCGATAAAAGAGATACCATCGATATACAATACGGCTGGATGCACCTTGCTGCCGCCAGGATCAGGATAGCGAATGGCTACCGGCTGGATATGAGCGCCGCTGTCGACTGCGCTTTGCATCAGCCGGCTGTGGAACCTTTTCACGTTGCCGTCGGTGGTGGTGCCTTCAGCAAAAAGCAAAACGTTATGGTTCATCGACAGCACTTCGGCTATAGCCTTGTTGGCATTGACTGCAGCCTGCCTGCCGCCGCGCTGTATATACAGCGTACCGGCGCGTGTCGCAAGCCAGCCTATCAGGGGCCAGTTGCTGACTTCGCTCTTGGACAGAAAGCGCACCGGCAAAACGCTGCCGAGGGCAGCGATATCAAAAGACGAAATATGGTTGCTGACGAACAGGGTGGCTTGTTCGCGTGGCCTGCCAAATACATGAACCCGAACGCCAACGCTTTTCGCAATATTACGGTGCCACCAGCGGGTGATCCTGCTCTGGATTCCCGCTGGTGGTAATGTTCCGCGTTGGAACAACAGGGTAAGGATCGTGCCTGTTGATATCACCAGACCGAGTCGCACCAATCGATAGCTGATTATCAACTTGCCCATATCTACCGGGTTTGGGTACTAGATGGAGAAACGCATCGACAGGTCGATGGCGATAATGTCCTTGGTTAATGATCCGGTGGATATGTAATCAACACCGGTTTCAGCAAATTCGCGAATGTTTTCCAGGGTAATACCGCCTGATGCTTCGAGCGCTACCCTGCCATTGCTGAGCTTGACCGCTTCACGGATGCGATCCGGCGTGAAATTGTCCAGTAACACACGGTCGACACCGGCGGCTATTGCCTGTTCCAGTTGTGCAATGTCTTCAACCTCGACCTCCACCGGGTAGCCGGGGCTGTGGAAGCGGGCCTGGTCAACAGCGGTCTGGATGTCGCCAGCTGCGGCGATATGATTTTCCTTGATCAGGATGGCGTCATAAAGCCCCATGCGATGATTCTGACAGCCACCGCAACTTACCGCATATTTTTGTGCGGCACGCAGACCGGGGATGGTTTTACGCGTGTCGAGCACCACCGCCTCTGTTCCGGCAACTGCCTTTGCATAACTGGCTGCCTGCGTTGCCGTGGCGGACAGCGTCTGGGCAAAATTCAACGCGGTGCGCTCACCTGTCAGCAGCGAACGTGATGGGCCGCTGAGACTGCAGATGGTATCGCCGGCGCTGACGCTGTCACCGTCCTGTATGTGCCATTCAATAAAGACCTGGTCATCGATTTGCCTGAACACTTCTTCAAACCAGTCCATGCCGCAGAAGATGCAATTTTCCCTGCTGATGACATTGGCAAGCGATACCGCATCGGCAGGAATCAGTTCGGCGGTAATGTCGCCATCACCAAGGTCCTCTCGCAAGGCAATATGGACGGTCTCTTCGATTGTGCTTTGGCTAACAGACATGGGTGCTTGATTAATTATCCAAGATGCTTGCGCAGTACGCGTGATTTGCGCTGATAGTTATACAGCTCTTTCTTTTTCATCGGCAGATCCTCCGGACTGGCTTCGCTGAAGCCGCGCTCCTGAAACCAGTGCATGGTTTGGGTTGTCAGCGTATACATTTCTTCCATGTGCCGTTTGCGTGCCTGCCATTCGATATGCTGCATCAGCGCACTGCCGCGACCGTGTTCCTGGTAGTCCGGGTGGACAGCCAGGCAGGCCAGTTCGCAGGCTTTTTCAATTTCGAAGCAAAACAGTGCCGCGCAGGCGATGATCATACCGTCGCGCTCGATGACGGTGAAATTATGGGTGTCGAGCTCAAGCTGTTCACGCGAACGTTTGACCAGTGCACCCTGTTCCTCGAGCGGGCTGATGAGTTCAAGAATGCCGCCGATGTCATCAATGGTTGCTGTACGCAGTCCCTCATAGTTGTCAGCGGTCACCAGGGTGCCGACACCATCGCGCGTGTACAGTTCGAGCAATAGCGAACCATCGATGTTGCGGCTGATCAGGTGAACACGGCGTACCCCGCCTCTGCAGGCATGGGCGGCATTATCCAGGTGCAACTGGGTGTCCAGTGCGTCCTGTTTCGCGAGTTTGCTGTTATTCTTTGCATGCGTCTTCAGCCATTGTTCGGCCTGCGGCAGGTTAAGCTGCTGCAGGGGTTCGCCTGCACTGTCGATAACGCCAATGGTTTCCATGACAAAGATAAGTTTGTCAGCGTGCAGGGCAATAGCAATATCAGTGGCGACATCTTCGGCGCGCAGGTTGAATATTTCACCCGTAGGTGAATAGCCAGTTGGCGATGCCAGTACCATGTTGCCCAGGTTCAATTGTTTTTCGATCGCATCAGCATCGACGTTGCGGACATTGCCGGTCTGGCAGTAATCAACACCGTCGCGAATACCATAGGGCTGGGCAGTGACAAAATTGCCGGAAACGACACGCACGGAAGCATCTGCCATGGGGGTGTTGGGCAGCCCCATGGAAAGCTTGGCTTCAATAATCGTGCGCACCTGGCCGGCTGCCTGTTCGACGCCGGGCATGGCGTCAGGCGTGGTGATCCGCAGGCCGTTGACGAAGTCGGACTTGAT
>JASFVM010000137.1:0-7013 GCA_050049835.1 Gammaproteobacteria bacterium | reverse complement strand
CCAGTTACGTTCATGCCTTAACTTGCGACATTAATAAAATACTTTTTTGCTCTTGGCGTCTTCGCGCCTTTGCGCTAAAAGCTCTGTGCTCTCTGTGGCTATAACGATTGCAGCTCCGGGTAACCCGCATTACCCTGCACGCCGCCGGTGTGAACAGCAATGATACGTGTACCTTTATCGAACGTGCCGTTACTGATCAGATCAAACAGGCCGTAGAACATCTTGCCTGTGTATACAGCGTCAAGCGCTATGTCAAAATCGGTTTTGAATTGCCTGATGAAGGCATACAGTTGTGGCGATGTCTTTGCATAGCCACCAAAATGGTAGTTTTTTTCGATGTGCCAGTTGTGTGCCGGTCGATGCCCGCTTGCAACCAGCATTGCTGCGACATCGTTATCCAGGAAGCTGGCTCCTTTCAGAACGGCAAAGCCGGTTGCGTACTGATCCGGCTTTAACGCTGTTATTAAGCCGGCAAGTGTTGCGCCGGTTCCACATGCTGTCGTGATCATGTCGAACGGCAGGTTGATGTCAGCTACGATTCCGGCACAGCCCTTGAGTGCCAGCTGATTGCTGCCGCCTTCCGGTAACAGGTAAAAATCGCCATAACGTTGGTGCAGTTCATCAATGAATGGCTTCGAATCTTTGTTGCGATAGGTTTGTCGATCCACATAGTCAAGCTGCATGCCGCAGTCATGGGCAAATTGCAGCGTGGGGTTGAGCTTGCGATGTGCTTCACCCCTGATGATGCCAATCGTTTTAAAGCCGAAACGTTTTCCGGCAGCAGCGGTTGCATGGATGTGATTTGACCAGGCACCGCCAAAGGTAAGCAGCGTGTGTGCATGTTGCTGTCTGGCCTGTAACAGGTTGTACCTGAGTTTGCGCCACTTGTTACCGCCAATATACGGGTCGGTGAGGTCTTCGCGTTTGATATGCAAAGAAATGCCTGCTTTATCAAGCAGGCGTGATTCAAGCCTCTGCAGCGGTGTGTCGTTTAGTGAAAACGCAATCGAACTCGAACTCAGCGTTTCTCTACCACGTGAATGACTTTTGAATATTCGAAATAGACAATGCGGTCTGCATATGTCCAGCTGGAGATCGGCGGTTCACCGACGGTGGGTGAAATTTCGATTGGGCGGCCCAGCTCGTTCTGGACCTTGTCCATCGACATACCGCGGCGCGGGAAATCAGGCGGATTGATGATGATGGTATCGCCCGGCTGCATTTCCAGTACATCACCGGTGACCTGATCTACCACGATTTCTTCAGTTGCCGCTGGCGCTGGTTCGGCCTGTTCAGCTGCCACAGATTCTGTTTCAGCAGCTTCATCATAACGTTCTGACATTGCAGGTCGTTCTGCCATTGCAGCGGCAGGTGCCAGCAGGCCGATCAGGATTATTATTTTTTTATACATGACTCCCTCTTCGCGTTCAGGCGCAGTGCTATACAGAGTGTAGCAGCTGAAAAATGAAAATGCGGCGAATACAGGCAGTCACTGTGTGCGGTCGGACTGCCCGTCGACTTGCTAACCGGTGTATTTCTGGAATACCAGGCAGGCATTGGTGCCGCCGAAGCCGAAGTTATTTGACATGACGGTGTTCAACTCGACATTGTCCTGTCTTTCGGTAACGATGGGCATGTCTTTGGCAGCCTCGTCCAGGTTATCAATATTTGCTGAAGCCTGGATAAAGTTGTTTTCGAGCATCAGCAGGCTGTAGATCGATTCCTGCACACCGGATGCCCCCAGTGAATGTCCGGCCAGGGATTTGCTTGAACTGATGGGGGGGATATTGTCGCCAAACGTCTGGCGTATGGCTTCCAGCTCCTTGGTGTCGCCGACCGGTGTGCTGGTGCCGTGTGTGTTGATGTAATCAAGCGGATGCCCGAGTTGTTCGGTGGCCATTTTCATGCAGCGAATTGCGCCCTCGCCGGAGGGGGCGACCATATCAACACCATCCGAGGTTGCTCCATAGCCGACAATTTCCGCGATGATATCAGCGCCGCGGTTGCGGGCGTGCTCGAGTTCTTCAACGACCATGGCGCCGCCACCGCCGGCGATAACAAAGCCATCGCGGTCAGCATCATAGGTACGCGAGGCTTTTTCAGGGGTATCGTTGTAACTGGTGGATAATGCACCCATGGCGTCAAACATCATGCTCAGCGACCAGTGCTCTTCTTCACCGCCGCCGGCAAAAATGATGTCCTGTTTACCCATCTGGATCAGTTCATAGGCATTACCGATACAGTGAGTGCTGGTGGCGCAGGCGGAGCTGATGGAGTAGTTCACGCCCTTGATATGAAAGGGTGTCGCCAGGCAGGCGGAAACGGTGCTGCTCATGGTTCTTGGTACCATGTATGGTCCGACACGACGCAAACCCTTATTGCGCAGGATATCGGCAGCTTCAACCTGGTTCGATGACGAGCCACCGCCAGAACCCATGATGATACCGGTACGTATGTTGGAAACCATGTCATCGCTCAGGCCGGCATGTTCTATGGCCTGCTGCATGGAAATATAGGCATAGGCGGCCGAGTCACCCATAAAGCGCTTGACCTTGCGGTCGATGAAAGCATCAGTATCGATATCAATGCTGCCGGCAATGTGACTGCGCATGCCCATATCGACATAGTCCTGCTGGAATTTAATTCCTGAGCGACCTTGTTTGAGTGAATCAAGAACAGCATCTCTGTCATTCCCCAGACAGGAAACAATGCCATAACCGGTAACAACAACACGTTTCATAACAATCTCTAGAAATTTTCAGTAGAGGTAAATAATCCAACACGCAGGTTTTTTGCGATATAAATAACACGGCCATCAACCGAGAGTTCGCCATCGGCAATGCCCAGCACCAGATCCCTGGCAATAACCCTTCTGATGTTAATCTGGTAACGAACGGTTTCGGCCGTGGGTAATACCTGGCCGGTAAATTTTACCTCACCGACACCGAGTGCGCGCCCGCGTCCGGGGTATCCCAGCCAGCCAAGGTAGAACCCGACCAGTTGCCACATTGCATCCAGGCCCAGGCAGCCCGGCATTACCGGATCACCTTCAAAATGGCAGTCAAAGAACCAGAGGCCTGGACTGATGTCGAGTTCGGCTTTGATAATGCCCTTGTTGTAGTCCCCCGAATCATCAGCGATGTTTGTGATACGATCGAGCATGAGCATGTTTGGCAGCGGTAATTGTGCATTACCGGGTCCAAACAGCTCACCGTGTCCGCATTTAATTAATTCTTCATAGGTATACGAGCTTTGACGGGTCATTGAGGCTGTTTCTTTATTGTTAGGGGGGGTCTTGTCTGCGAGCATAGTAGTTCAGCTAAAAATGGCTGATTTTATAGGAAATCTGCTGATGATGGTATCTGACATAATCGATTGAGTATGGAAATATGCAGGAAATTTTACTCACAGGCTTGCTGCTCGCCATTATTGCTTACTGGTGGGATACCGCGCGCACCAACGAGATCGCGCTGCATAGCTGCCGCAGAATCTGTCAGTCTGCAGGCGTGCAGCTGCTCGATGCCTCGATCTCACGGCAGCGTGTCTGGTTGCGACGTACCCCCGGCGGTGGCATCCAGCTATGTCGGTTGTACAGCTTTGAATACAGCCAGGATAGCCAGAACCGCCAGTACGGTTACATCGTATTGCTCGGGCACCAGGTGGTAGAGAGCAGGATAGGCCCCTCAAACGCGGCCGAGCCAGGCGCGGATTCCGGGCCTGGCTCGGCAATGCATTAGCTGCTGCTGATCAGTAGGTGAAAAAGCGCTTGCTGAATTGCAGGCGTGCCGGACCCTCTTCGCCTTCAGGAGTTATATTCAGCTTGAATTTCAGGAACTCACCATCGCTGACTTTCAGTTCTGCAATGTAGTAGATTGCAGTGTCTTCCTTGATTTCGCGAAATTCGAGGCTTTTCAGCTGTCCTGTCAGGTTGCTGGCATTACCGGTAACCGTCGCGGGCACGGGTTTTCCGGTGGTGCCGAGGACCTTCTTCAAGACAGTTATATTGACGATAATGCGATTGTTGCGACGCGTCAGGTTGTATGCCTTGGCGATTTCGGGCGACAGGGTGTCGCTTCTGAAAGCGTTGTAATGAACAACATAATCTCCGAAAACCCTGGAATTTTCTGCACTTGCTGCGGCAGCAAAACCGAGCAGCGCAAACATAAACAGGCCTTTAATGAACAGGTTGATTTTTCCGGGAAGACTGGCTCGCCTACGCATACGGAATTCTCCTCATAAGTATTTGTTTCAACAATTATAGAGTACCACTATTGCAATCATATGGCATATATACGTCAGTATCACAATCTGTGCAATAGTGCGGATTCGATTGATTTTGCCAAATAAAGCATGATTACGCGCTGTCCGGCAGCAACTGCAGCAATGCTGCACCGACCACGTCTGCCCGCCAGCCGCTCAGTACCTGCAGGTTGCGTCGACCGAGCACAAGTTTTTCGGCGTCTTTACGGTTGCACAGCATGCCTTGAGATATGCCCAGGTCGTCCGCTTTGTCGCGCAGCAGACTGAGCACAGTGTTGAGTGTGGCTGACTGTTCCTGGCTTAGCTGCTGGCGCTTGATTGTTGGCCAGTCGGATTCCGGTCTGTCGTAGGCGGTGCCTATGGCTTCTGCCAATGAATCGATCTCGGACATGCCGAGTAATTTCCCGATTCGTCCGATCCTGGCAAGCTGGCTGCTGTTTCTGGGCTGTATGGTCGCTATCTGGATGGCGACGTCATCAGGCAGCACCCTGCGGCGAGGCCGGTCCCTGGCGATAGCCTGCTGCTCCCGCCAGATTGCAACTTGCTGTAATACGGCCAGTTCAATACCTTGCAGGCGCTCCTTGCCTTTGATGCGGGTCCAGCAGCGGGACAGCTCGGCCTGGTCGTTAAAAACTTTTGAACACAGCCGGTTACAGTCCTCGCGCAGCCAGGCTGATCGGTCCAGTGCCTCCAGCTCAGCCGACTGCTGCCTGTACAACGACAGCAGGTAGCGCACGTCATCGGCAGCGTATTCAAGCTGCGCCGTGGTCAATGGCCGCTTCAACCAGTCAGTACGCGTTTCAGATTTGGGCAGTTTGATATCCAGTTCCTGCTCCACCAGCCGGGCATAGCTGATCTGGTGGTCTTCATTCATCAGTGCAGTTGCTATTTGCGTGTCAAACAGCGGGCAGGGTATCTTGCCAAGCGTGAGTTCAAGCACCTCGAGGTCCTGTAGACAGGAATGAAACACCTTGGTGGTCGAATCGTTGAACAGCAGCTCGGACAAGAGCGGTTTGACGTCGAATGCCAGCGGATCAATGCAGGCAATATGGCTGTTGCCGGCGATCTGTATCAGGCCGATATGGGGGAAATAGGTTCTGTCGCGGGCGAATTCCGTATCAACGGCAATACAGTCCTGGGTCTGCAGCTCTGCGCATAATACGGCCAGTGCTGCTGGCGTTTCGATCAGTTCCGGCGTCATGGAATTATTTAGGCGCCAGTAGCTCGATCTGATAACCGTCAGGATCTTCCACGAAGGCGATAATCGTCGTGCCGGCGTTCATCGGGCCTGGTTCGCGAATGATTTTTCCGCCCTGGTCGCGGATTTTGCCGGCCGCCTCGTAGACATCGTCGACTTCAATAGCGAGGTGGCCGAAGCCGTTGCCGATATCATATGCATCTGTATCCCAGTTATGGGTCAATTCGATGGCGCTGTTGTTTTTCTCATCGCCATAACCGACAAAAGCCAGCGTGAATTTACCGTCAGGGTAGTCTTTCCGGCGCAGCAGTTTCATACCAAGAATCTCGGTATAGAATTTGATCGATTTTTCCAGATTCCCGACACGTATCATCGTGTGCAGCAGACGCATTATGTTCTCCGGTTTTTTCGAATTCAAAGCGTGTATGTTACATTGCAGCGTAGATTGATGCGACAGGCGAGTAGCAAAACCGGATCATGGGATTCTCATTCAACGCGAAAACATTCAGAACACTGCTGCATGGTGCCATCGCCGGGCATATAGAAGCGCTCACTGCGGACAGCGCGGCGGAAGAAGAACCGGAACAGCTGCTGGCAGGTATGGAGAAAGCGGTTGATGTAATGGAGCGGGTTGATGCGGCTGCTGCCGTGAGAGATGACGAAGCTGTACTGTCTGATGTCGAAATCACCGAAATTGGTGATCACGCACTTGGCCTGCTCGAAGCCATTGTCGATCGTGTCGAGAGGGCAGGCGGCCATCAGAATCGTGACCTGGCACGGCTGGCGATCCCGATATCCCTCTGGATTGCAAGACAGGGCGGCCATATCAACAAGCTCGAGCTGGTAGTTAATTCGCTTGCTGCCTGGGCGAACGAGTTGCAGGACACCATCCAGATTGCCGAGCTGGCAAGGGTCATCCGCGAAATAATCGATGCTGTAGCAGACGAGATTCGTCGGGATGTCGAGCAAACCAATCCGATGAGACCGTGGCGCATTATCAACCTCAACTATGGCATTGTGGCAACACGCAGCCATGATCCGGCGTTGATGGACGAGGCCTTTGAGGCACTGGTCAAAAATCTGCCCGGGGATGCACGTGCGTTTTTCAGGGAAGGCATGCAGCAAATGGAGATTGTCGGTTATCCCGACGAGGTTCGTGCCGTGGTGGATAAATATAACCGCATGTGGGGTTCCGGGGATACGCTGCATTAAAGGTGCGAGGGGCAAGGGACAAGTGGCGAGGAAGTTCGCTGGATGGTTTGTGAAACCTGGCAGTATGGTAATACGATTCGGGTTTTACACAAATTTCGATCAGCAAATTAAATATCTGTTCCTTCCCCCTCGCTACTCGTCCCTTGACCCAGGGCGCGAAGCGGCCTTATGCTTGCTCTGCATGAACGCCGAGTGCGGTACGTGTAACAGATCGGCAAGTCTTCGCACCAGGTGTTCTTCAAACTTGTGTACAGTGTCGTCAGCATAGGCCATTTGCCAAAGGCGTGTCACCAGTTCGCGTTTCTGCTCCTGGGTATAGTATTCGTTGATCATCGAGGTGAAC
>JASFVM010000135.1:0-7021 GCA_050049835.1 Gammaproteobacteria bacterium | reverse complement strand
GAGGAGGATTCTTGCGCTCAATCAGGACGATCGGCCTGTTTGGTAAATCGATCAGTTCGATAATGGCATCAGCCGCCAGTGCAGGTGTTTCAGGTCTTGGCATAGTGATTCAAGCGTCTCTTTTAAAACGGACGATATGTTTGCGTTGGTGCTTATCCGGTTTCCGAGCTGGCGCCACACGCGTGCCCGCAGCCATTTTGCGCAATTCAGCCTGTTGCTGTCTTGACCGGATGCTGTGTTCGGTTTCTTCATAGAGCTGATCCATCTCGCTGGCGGGTCTGCGCTGTTTATTCATACCTTTAACAACAATTTCATACATCGAAGGCCCACGCTGAACCTGTAACACATCGCCGACATGGACCAGCCTTCCTGCCTTTACCCGGTGACCATTGAGATGCACCTTGCCTCCATTGACAGCCTCGGTTGCGAGCGGGCGTGTTTTGAAAAATCGTGCTGCCCAGAGCCATTTATCGAGCCTGATCGAATCCATTGCTGTAGATCAATACGTGAAATGTGCCAGCGCAAAGACGCTAAGACGCAAAGGACGCAGAGAAAACATTTTTTGTTGATTTTGATTCACAATGTCAAAGCTGCAGTTGTCTGGTCTTGATCTACCAGTCAGCATCAGATTTAGATCTGACATATTTTAAACCCTTATAGCTGTTTCTGGATCTTCATAAAAAGATTATCCACAGATGAACACAGATTAAGCTGCTTTTTTTAAGTTTTAAGCATCCGCGTTTATTTGTGGAATTAATTTTATGTGTCACACCGGGCAATTCAATACCTGACAATAACTGTCAGACCTAATCAGAACCGGTACACCATAGCCGTATCAGGTGACTTTACAATTGCGTCATGACGTTGCTGCATGTTTTTTAATCCACAATACACTTTGCGCCCTTTGCGTCTTCGCGTCTCTGCGTTAAGGCTTTACGTTAAATAACCAGTACGATTGCCAGCGCCAGCAAGGCCCACCACCACGGGCTGACTGTGTTGTCTTCATCAACCGCAGCCGCTTGCTCTGCCGACCCGTACACACCCGCCCTGGTATCCTGTGCAATCGGCCTTGGCTTGACCACCATCCGCCTGGGCAATTCCAGCCGCACTCCGTCTATTAATTTCGTTTCATCGCCATCAATAAATGCTTCAGGATTATCATGAATGATTTGCTGCTTGAGCTTTTCCCAGTCATGCTGACGCTGAGGATATAGCTGACGCACGATATTATCCAGGGTTTGCCCGGGCAGCACATAGTGGTAGCCAGTATCCACTGAATCTTCTTGCTCTGCATAGACCGGTACAGCCAGGTGCAGAGCGTAAACGGCCACTGCGATCAACAGCTTGATAATGATTCTGTTTAGCAAGGAGAGTACAGGCATCGGGGTGAGTATAGCCTGTTAAGCAGTAGCGGTCACAGCTCAAACGGACAGGGATCAATAAATTAAATCGCAAAGACACAGTGTACGCAGAGGTATATTCACCACCGAGGTCACTGACAAAACCATTTTGTTTAAAAACATAAAAAACTGTCTTTACCACAGAGGCACAGAGTCACGGAGAAAAGATTTCATTTGTTACAGTCACAAAACCATTTCACCGTAATGACAGGAATAAGTCTTCCCGGTGAAAACATAGAAAACCTCTGTGCCCTCTGTGCCTCTGTGGTTAACCCTCTTTATGCAGAAACACAAATCCACTCTAGCTTTCCAGCAGGCGGTTCACGCGCATGACAAAGCCCGCCGGATCCTCCAGCTGATCACCGGCCGCCAGCTGCGCCTGTTCGAACAGCAAGGCTACCCAGTCATTGAAGCTGTCGTCATCTTTAATATCCTTCAGCTTCGTTACCAGTTTGTGTGCGGAATTGAGTTCCAGAACCGGTTGCGCTTTGGGTGCATACTGGCCGGCAGCTTCCAGTATTTGCTGCATCTGGGCACTCATATCATGTTCATTTAACACCAGGCATGATGGTGAATCAGTCAGTCGTTGTGACATCCGCGCATCCGATACCTTGTCGCCCAGTGTTTTCTTCACGCGCTCGATGACTTCCTTGAATTCCTCGTCTGCCTCTTCCCTCGCTTTTTTCTGTTCGCTGTCGTCAATATCACCCAGATCGAGATCACCACGCGCAACCGACTGCAGCGGCTTTCCGTCGAACTCCGTCAGGTGAGCGACCAGCCATTCATCGACCCGGTCACTCAGCAACAGCACTTCGATACCTTTCTTCCTGAAGACTTCGAGGTGCGGACTGTTTTTGGCGGCAGCGTGTGATTCAGCTGTTATATAATAGATCTTTTCCTGTGCCTCTTTCATGCGACCCACATAGTCTTCCAGCGATACCGTTTGTTCTTCACTGCCGGTCTCCGTCGTGGCGAAACGCAGCAGACTGGCGATGCGATCCTTGTTGGAAAAGTCCTCGATCGGGCCTTCTTTCATGACCTGGCCAAATGTCTTCCAGAAAGAGGCATATTCTTCCGGCTGGTCTTTCGCCATCGACTCCAGCTTGCCCAGTATTTTCTTCACCGAAGCGCCGCGAATACGATCGATCACCTTGTTCTGCTGCAGGATTTCGCGTGATACGTTCAGCGGCAAATCATCCGAGTCAACCACACCTTTGATAAAGCGCAGATAATTCGGCATCAGGTGCTCGGCATCATCCATAATGAAGACGCGTTTCACATAGAGCTTGACGCCGCGTTTGTGATCGCGGTTAAACAGGTCATAAGGTGCCTTGGCTGGAATATAGAGCAGTGATGTGTAGCTCTGGTTACCTTCAACCCTGTTGTGGATCCATGTCTGCGGGTCTTCGAAATCATGGCTGACATGCTTATAGAATTCCTTGTACTCATCATCGCTGATGTCCTTGCGGTCACGGGCCCATAACGCCGCAGCGCTGTTTACGCGTTCGTACTCGACTTCTTTCTCTGTTTTATCTTCTTCCTTGTCTTCGCCATAATCGGCCTTCTGCATCATGACCGGCAGCGAGATATGGTCGGAATACTGCTTGATGATATTGCGCAAACGGAAGTTGTCAGCAAATTCTTCTTCACCTTCCTTGAGATGCAGGGTAACAACGGTGCCGCGCTTTTCCTGCTCGGTGTTTTCAAGGGTAAAGCTGCCCTGGCCATCTGACTCCCAGCGCACCGCTTCGTTGCTGCCAAGTCCTGCTCGCCTGCTGGTCACCGTCACCTTGTCGGCAACGATAAAACTCGAATAGAAGCCGACTCCGAACTGCCCGATCATTTGCGCATCTTTGGCCTGGTCACCGGTAAGTGACTCCAGAAACTTCCTGGTGCCGGAACTGGCAATGGTGCCGATGTTCTCGATGATTTCCTCGCGCGACATGCCGATACCATTATCTGTGACTGTAACCGTGTTGTTGTCCTTGTCAAAATCAACAGTGATCTTCAGATCACCATCACCTTCATACAGGTCATCATTACCCAAAGCTTCGAAACGCAGCTTGTCGCAGGCATCAGAAGCGTTGGAAATAAGCTCGCGCAAAAAGATTTCCTTGTTTGAATACAGCGAATGCGTCATCAGATGCAGGATCTGGCGCGCTTCCGTCTGGAATTCGAGGGTTTCTTTACCGGTGTCTACACTCATTGATATCTCCAAAATTCTGCCCAAAACGGGGCTGGTACGCTTGTTAAATCTCGTTTCGCGAATATATGGGGACGCTATTCTAACTTATCAACACCGAAGATCAATTTTCTTTGTAATCAATCAATTACAGGAAGCAGACAGGTGCGCGTGTCCGCCACCGGACTGGATGGGGGCAATGTTTTGCTGATGCTGGCGAGAACTTTTTCAGCCGCTGCCCGGTAAGAGGTGAGCTTGCCACCGTAAATGGACAACAGTCGGGGCTGATCGTGGTCATCCTCGACAAAGATCGTATCACGTGATTTTTTGAAAGCATCGCCACTGCCAGCAGGCAATACACGCAAACCCGCAAAAGCGTCGATCACGTCCGTGTTTGTCAGTGCGTTATTGAAGTAGAAATTGTAAATTTCGAGTAAATATTCGATCTCGGATGCCAACGGCACCACCCTGGCCGGATCTCCCTGATAATGATTTTCAGTGGTGCCTATCATGATCGCCTTCTTCCAGGGCACGACAAACACGGCACGCCCATCCTGCGGCGCTTCAAGATAGTAGGGATGTGACAGTGCTCCCGGCACGACGATATGACTACCCTGCACCAGATCAATATCAAGCTTCTCCACTGTTTTTGCAGAACCTGGCTCGATGCGATCGAGCACATGGTTAACCCAGGGGCCGGCGGCATTAATCAACACGCCGGCCTCAACTGTCTCTGTCGTATTGTTTTTCCTGTAACTCACTGTCACTTCATCAGCGCCAGTCCGGGCGCCAAGAAATTCTGCACCGGTAATTAATCGGGCACCCAGTTCACACGCCGATGCCAGCACCGCACGCGTCAGGCGTGCATCATCCGTTTGCGCATCGTAATAACTGAACACGGCATCAAGATTATCTGTACGTAAACCATCCAGCCGGGCCCAGCATTTTTTTGCTATCCTGTGGAATCTTTTTTTGCTCATGATCGAATATATCCCCAGACCCAGAGCAATCTTCCAGGGGCGACGACGGGTTTCGCGGTATACAGGTATATGAAAAGGCTCGAGCTTTACCAGGTGTGGTGCAGTGCGCAGCAGGATTGCGCGCTCATCAAGACATTCGCGCACCAGCTGGATCTGTCCTGTCTCAAGATAACGCAAACCGCCATGGATCAACTTGGATGAGCGACTGGACGAGCCTTTTGCGACTTCATCGTACTGCTCCAGTACAAGCACTGAATGGCCCGCAGCTGCAACGGCCTGCGCCACGCCTGCGCCGTGTATGCCCGCACCGATAACTACAACGTCATAACGCCCTGGCATAGCTCGATGAGTCCGGTTAAAGATGATGGCATGCGCGTTGCTTTAATACAGGATGCTGCAACATAACGCCGATATCACCCGTTTCAACCAGGCCCGCGCCTTTCTCTGCCCACTGCAATGCAAGTTCCGGGTCAGTAATGTCATACAACATCCATTGCCAGCTCCCCTGCCAGAGGTCCTTGTTTATACGCCTGTAATTGCAAATCATATAGTCGGGACCAAGTCTCGCGGCAAGCTCATGGTGATTATCGTCGTAGAGATGGATGACCCAGCCAAGGCGGATACCTGACTGGTTCTTGATATAGCGTAGCGCATCCAGGTTATCGGAGATAATGACACACTGCTGTTGTACATACCCGACGCATGACAGTACTTCATCCACAACTTTTTCCAGACCCCAGTATTGAATACTTTCATCCTTGATCTCGACAAATGCGGTGGCGGCTGGATAACGTTGAATCAATTCCAGCGCTTGTAAAAGTGTTGGCACCGGTTCGGGATCAAATACATTACCCAGTCGCTTCGGTTCATGCACGCTGATCCCGCCATAGTCTGCCTGCTTGAATACGCTTGCACTCAGCCCCGCGGTACGCTTGAGATTATCATCGTGTAACAGTACCAGTTGCGCAAGAGCATCCATCTGGACATCAAATTCGACCATGCAGGCGCCGGCGTCCAGTGCAGCCCTGATTGCCGATAGTGAATTCTCCGGGTATTTTTCCATATAGCCGCGATGGGCTACCAGTACGGGCGTCATGATCCGCTCCTGCCTGCTTGCGAAGCCCCGGCGATGCGGTTCATTTCTGCCCTGAACAACCGGTACCTCGCCTCAAGTTTTTCATCGTGCAGCGGGGTGAATGTTCTGCGCATGGTATCCGCATCTCGCACTGTGTCACTCCAGTTGTCGGGTCGTCCCGCTGCCAGCCAGGCAACGCCACGAGCTGTGGCTTCGATGATATTGTTACGATCGATCTCGAGCCCACTCAGGTTGCTCAGCTTCTGGCACAAACCATCCAGATGCGACAGGCCGCCACTCACGCGTAAACGTTGCAACGGCGCCTCCGCCATCATCAATTCAAGGTTCACCTGTATCATGAAGGCAATACTCTCGATAACCGCGACAGCTTTCTCGGCAGCAGAATATTTTCGTTTGTCGAGAAACCGGGAATCAGGGGCACTGCACATCCACGGCGTCCCCAGACCACCCACTGTATTGATAAACACAGGCGGCTGGCTTACTTCATCAATCCATTCCGGCAGGCTGCCAAACAAATCCTCTATCCCCCATTCAGCCTGTGCCCAGCCCAGCGCATTACCGGCGCCATTGACTGTTGCTTCACGCATATAGCTGACATTGTCATTGTCAGAATATGCGATGCCGGTCAGCTGGTCGATGCTGTCGCTGAAACGATCCAGCTCACGCAATACAAAAGCACCGCTGCCGATATTGACCAGCGCCTCGCCACGTTTTAAAGCACCGACACCAAACATCGCTGCATTCTGATCTCCACATACCGCTGTAACGGGTATGCCCGTCCCGGCAAGTTTGCCGTAGGCGGTACACATCGGTCTGCATTGCGGCAGACAGGCCTGTTTAACATCGAACAGTTCAAGCAAACGCTCAGACCATGTCAGCGTATCAAGCGCGAACAATTGTGTGCGTTGCGCGTTGCTGAAATCGATAAGATAAGGCCTGCCCCGAAGAAGATGGAAAAGCAGGTAACTGATCAATGGTGACAACCGCAAAGTGTTGTCATCACGCTGCCTGACTGCAGCCGGGTTATGCAGCATCCAGTTCATTTTGACGGCACTGTAGTAAGGCGTTAATGGCAGCCCGGTCATGCGTCTGATTTCATGCTCATGCGGCCGCAGCAGATCCAGCAATTTGTCGCCACGCACGTCCTGCCAACTCAATGCAGGACTGAGCGCTGCGCCGGCAGCGTCCCATGCCAGCATGGTGGAACGCTGGGTTGCGATGCCACAACCGGCCACCTGCATCAACTGCGCTGCTTCGAGGTTAGACAAAACCTGTTGAATGGCCTGTTGAACTGACATTAGCAGCTGGACGGCATCATGTTCAACACAGCCATGACCATAGCGATCCGTTGTTACCGGCAGTG
>JASFVM010000134.1:0-7043 GCA_050049835.1 Gammaproteobacteria bacterium | reverse complement strand
GCTACAACCGTTACCGTGGTGATTACTATGGTCGTGGTTACGGTGATTACTATGGCGACTACCGTGATGGCTACTATGGCTACCGCGGACCCTATGGTTACCGAGGCTATCCTCCATATGGCTATGCACCACCACCAGTAGCTCCTCAAGCTCCTCAAGCTCCGGCAGCTGCCACCCAGGAAGCACCTGCCAGCAAGTAATCAACTCTAAAAAGAGTTATGATATAGAGGTTGATCACCGTAAGGTGATCAGCCTTTTTTTATGGTGAAATTAGAAAAAATTACAAGGTATGAACATGAGTGAAAGTGATCCAACCCCGTCATCCAGCAGCAAACCCGGTATGGATAACAACCCTGTAAATACCGCCCCCTACATGAAGAAGAAAGCTTATAACAACAGTGAAAGTACGCATGACTATTTTATCCCTGTCGTCATCGTACTGGTTCTGAGCGTGATCATTATTGCGACATTTTACAGCAAGGAATTCAATGACCTGATGGCCGGTATCGTGTCTTCCGAACAGGGCGCGCAACTCGCCTCGAATGAACAGAAGCAGTTTAATGCCAAATCGAATGTCATTCGGGAAACCGAAAATGCCGGTGCAACGAGCGTGACAGCCGAGAACAGGGAGCCAGCAGAAAATACAGCAACTGTTAGCGGTTCCACCCGCTCAACAGCAAATTCCACCATGCCTTCAGTCACTGCAAGTTCTGAACTGGCCGCTGAAAAAGATGCACCGACAGAGCATAACAGCCTCGCCGCTTTACAGAACCAGGCGGGCTACCCAGCGACTGTGAACAATTATGCCGTTCCCATGCCCCATGCACCACCGCCGGCAACTTATGCGCTGCCAGGCGAATGGAGCACCTACAACGATTTAATGATGCAAAGGCGACGGCAATATGAAGAAGCACAGCGTGAACATCTGAAAAGAATACATGAATACCAGGCAGCAGTGATGAAACGCATTGAGCAGGATCGTGCTGATCTGCTCAGGCATATGCAGGAACTCGCCCAGGAAAGCCAGAGAAGACGTGATGCATTCATCCACCGGATGAACCAGTTCGAGAAAACTTCGATGGATCGCCCGATCTAGGCAAGGTATTGACGCATATCACAACAAGGCGCTTATTAGCGCCTTTTTTCATGCCCTGGGTCAAAACAGCTGCCACTATAATCATTGACAATATTAGCATATTCTTATATTATTTCATTATTGGTCTGCACTGGATCAATAGCGCATGAATTTTTAACTGCTGAAAATGAATTTTTGAGGAAAAATTATGAAAACATTTAAAGTGATCGCGGCATCTGTAGTACTTGCTGCGTCGTCAACCGCGTCTGCAGACTGGTTTGATAACGATGGTTACAGTAATGGTTATGGCCGTGGCTACGGTGATGGCTATGGCTATAGTGATGGTTACGGTGACGGTGATGTCGACGGCGATTTCGATTCAAGCTTCTCATTCAATATGAGTGGTTCTGGTCATGGACGTGGACACGGTCGTGGCCATGGTCGTGGTTATAACGATTATCGCGGTGACTACCGTGGTGACTACTACGGCAACTACTACAATGGTAACGGCCCTTACGGATATGCGCCTTATGCAGTTCCTGCAGCTCCTGCCCTGACTGAAGAACAGATCAAGGAAATGCAGGAAAAAGCCCAGGCACAACGTGAAGCTTTCGAAAAAGCACAGAAGGAAATGCAGGCAAACGCACAGAAACAGCGTGAAGCATTCGAAAAGGCACAAAAGGAAGCATTTGAACGCCACCAGGAAGCAATGAAGAACATGCAGGCACAGGCTCCTGTATACCAGGCACCGGCTATGCAGCCAGCTCCTGCCTTCAACCAGGCTCCTGCTTTCGAGGCACCTGAAGCGCCAGACTGGGTTAAGGAAATCGAAGCGCAACGCATGAACGATATGCCAGCTTTCGGCGAAGCACCTGAGTTCGATGCTCCTGAGTTTGCTGACGCACCGGAATTTGAAACACCTGAGTGGGTCAAGAAGCTGGACGCACAACGTGAAACTGACATGAATGAAATGCCTGCTTTCGGTGAAGCAGCTGAGTTCGAAGCTCCTGACTTCAAGGAAATGGAAGAACAACGCGCACAGTTCATCAAGGAATCAGATGAGCGTCGTGCTGCATGGGACAAGGAGTTCGAAGAGCGTCGTGCGGCTTCCAAGAAGCGTCATGAAGAGTTCATGAAAAAGTTCAACAAAGTGAGCACTGATGAAGTTGTCGAAGAAGCTGCTGCAGAAAAGCAAAGCTAAGTTTACATCATAACTTCTCGAACAAAGGCTCCTGTGCATAACCTGTTCAGGAGCCTTTTTATATCACGCATGGTTGTATTGAGTGTTGTCTGACTAACGCAGATTAATTACAGATCAAGCAGCAATCATGCGCTGCTAGGGTGCGGTAACTCCGGTTATCGCACCCGTTTTTACTGGTAATCTCGTTGACCAAAAATAGCCGTACCAACCCTGACCATGGTCGAACCTTCTTCAATAGCAATCGCATAGTCATTACTCATCCCCATCGATAGCTGATCGAAATGTTCGAGACCGGTCTCCTGCCGGCATCGCTCAAGTAGCTGCCTCAAACGCGCAAAAGCAGCCCGTGTCTGCCTGTCATCGCCCTGCACACCTATCGTCATCAGACCCCGCCAGTTAATCCCGGGCAGTTTGAGCTCCAGCACTTCATCAAGAAATGGCACGACTTTGTTCGTTTTCAAGCCGGATTTGGTTGTTTCTTCGGAGACGTTGACCTGTATCAGACAGTTGAGATCACTCCCGGTTGAACCTGCCATTGCAGTCGAAAGCTTTTGCGCCAGTTTCAGACTGTCGACGGAGTGCACCCAGTCGAAATTTCCGGGGATCTGTTTGGCCTTTTTAGACTGAAGGTGCCCGATGAAGTGCCATTCCGCATTCATCCCTTTTAATTGCGGAATCTTGGTCAACGCATCCTGTATTGTGTTTTCACCAAATACTTTCTGCCCGGCCGTGATAGCCTGTTTGACTTCTTCGAGTGAACGCGTCTTTGATACAGCAACCAGCTTGATATCACCGGGCGCCCGTCCAGTACTTAGCGCAATTCCTTCTATATGACGTTTCACAGCAGCAAGATTACTGCTGATTGTGTTCGTCGACATTGAATAAACCCGCTTTACTGTTCGTATTCGGTAAAGAAGTGTCTTATCCTTGAAATTGCATATTCCAACTCATCCTCACGGGGCAGGAATACGATGCGAAAATGGTCCGGCTTTGGCCAGTTAAACGCTGAACCCTGAACTACCAGGATCTTCTCCTGTATCAACAAATCCAGTACCATTTTTTCATCATCGGTTATCTTGTATACCTTCGGGTCCATGCGCGGGAACAAATACATTGCACCTTTTGGCTTGACGCAACTTATCCCTGGTATATCAGTCAACAGGTCATATGCCATGTCCCGCTGCCTGCACATACGGCCACCCGGCGCTACCAGGTCATTAATACTTTGATAACCACCCAGCGCTGTCTGGATGGCATGCTGCCCCGGAACGTTGGAACACAGTCGCATGGAAGCCAGTAACTCGATACCTTCGATATAATCCGTCGCCCGCAGCTTCATACCGCTGATTACCATCCAGCCGGAACGGAACCCCGCTACCCTGTATGCTTTCGAAAGACCATTAAACGTGATGAACAAAACATCATCAGCCAGAGATGCTGTCGAAATATGTTCGGCATCGTCGTAAATGATCTTGTCATAGATCTCGTCGGAAAAAATAATCAGTTTGTGTTTGCGTGCCAGCTCGATGATTGACTCGAGCACATCCTGCGGATACAAGGCACCGGTTGGGTTGTTCGGATTGATAATGACGATACCGCGCGTCCGGTCTGTAATCTTGCTCTCAAGATCGTCAAGATCAGGATACCAGTCTGAACCCTCGTCACACAGATAATGTACCGGCTTGCCTCCGGACAGTGAGACTGACGCGGTCCATAACGGGTAGTCCGGTGCCGGGATCAGCATCTCGTCACCATTATTGAGCAGCGCCTGCATTGCCATCACGATCAGCTCACTGACGCCATTACCCAGATAAATATCATCGATCTCAACATTGGCGATGTTTTTTTGCTGGCAATACTGCATCACCGCCTTGCGGCCTGAGTACAGACCTCTTGAATCGCTATAGCCCTGCGACTCGGGTACATACTGGATCATGTCCTGCACGATTTCATCGGGTGCATCGAAGCCGAAGGGGGAAGGATTGCCAATATTCAGCTTCATTATCTTGTGGCCCTCTTCCTCGAGGCGGCGCGCTTCACGCAATACCGGACCACGGATGTCATAACAGACATCATCAAGTTTATGTGATTTCTTAACTGTAATCATGCTTGTAATTCATAACCTTAGAGCAATATCGTCATTTACTTTAGAGTATATATGTTTCTTTGCCTGAACGCCTGCATAATAAATATAAACATAAAAAAACCGGCCAATGGCCGGTTACCTTGCAGTGCATAACAATCAGGCCGGCTTGGTGAAAGTGGCGTGTTCGGCGTTGGTCATCAACTTCTGGAAATTTTCCGCAGAAACGTGAACCAGGTCGACATGGTCGCCCGCTTCAAAATAGATATCAGGTTGCATGAACAGGTCAAGGTCGACAACGACGTCGACACCGTAAAGCTCGCCCACTGGCGGCACTGCCCCGAGGGCACAGTCGCCGAGCATATCAGCCAGTTCAGACTCGTCCGCAAACTCAAGACGGCGATTGATTTCCCGGTAAAGCTCCCCGAGTTTGATACGCCTGGACGCAGGACAAACGGCCATAAGGTAGCCGCCTTCATCTTCGAGGATGACGGATTTCGCGAGTTTGTCAGGTGGAACATGGGCACGATCCGCCGTATCAAGACCCGTATCTGCATAGGGGTGCGGAATGATCTCATAATCAACACCGAGTCGTTCAAGGTAGTGCTGCAATGTTATTGCGATAGCCATTATTACCCTCTGCTTAATCTACTGAATACAGCTATTTAAAGTACTCACGCAAGGCCCGGTAGAGATAATAGCCATCCCAGCGACCGGCGAGTTCGCGTATCGAATGCATGGCAAATGTCGGCACACCTACATCGATGGTTTTGACCCCTGTTTCGGCTGCTGTCAGGGGTCCGATCGTGCTGCCGCAGGCCATGTCCGAGCGTACAACAAATGACTGTACCGGTACATCGGCACGCTCACACAGGTTACGAAAAATCGCGGCGGTTTCGCTGTTCGAAGCATAACGCTGGTTGGCATTGATCTTGATCACAGGCCCCTGGTTGAGTATCGGTCCATGATTATCATCATGCCTGTCTGCAAAATTAGGGTGAATACCGTGAGCATTGTCGGCGGAAATCAGCATTGACCGATCCACGGCACGAGCCAGCTGTTCCGGCGTTGCACATAATCTTTGCATCACGCTTTTAAGAAACGAACCCGTCGCACCTGATGTCGATACGCTGCCGACTTCTTCATGGTCATTGCACACCAGCATGCAATTGCTGTTTTTACCCGCTTTAAACAGACTCAACAATCCCGTATAGCAACTCAACAGGTTATCAAGACGCGCGCCTGCAATAAAATCCTGATGCAAGCCAATCACAGCGGGTGGCTGCACATCATAAAAGGCAAGTTCATACTCGAGCACTTTGCTGGCACCTGCCTGCGGGTGTTGTTTGTTCAACAGCTTCAACAGTAACTCACGAAAATCAGGGGTAGCCTCTTTATGCTTTTCATCATCCGGAAGTTTCATCAATACCGGTGGTAAATAAGTCTGGTTATTGATGCTGCGCGTTTCGTTCGCTTCCCGGTCAAGATGGATTGCCAGGCTGGGTATGATAGCAATCGCCTGCTCGAAGTTGATCAGTGCATTCTGCACTTCGCTTTCCTTGTTTAAATAGCTGACGCGGCCCGCCAGTGACAAATCGCGATCAAACCAGGGGTTGAGTAGCACGCCGCCGTAGACTTCGACGCCAAGCTGCAAGTAACCGTGCTTGACGATCTCGGGATTGGGCTTGACCTTGAGGCAAGGGCTGTCCGTATGTGCACCCACCATGCGAAAACCGTTTTCAGCGAGGTCAGTTGCCAGGGTAAAAGCGATCAGTGATGAGTCATTACGGGTTACATAATAACGACCCGGCTCAGTCGTGTTCCAGACCTCGGCTTCCTTGAGCTGCTGAAAGCCTTCGGCCTCGAGCAATTCAATCATCGCCGCGACCGCGTGGAAGGGCGTCGGCGATGCCTGGATAAATTTCAATAAACCTTCTGTGTATTCTGTATCTTGCATATGTATCTCCAGCTAGCCAATCCGGTAAAGCGTACGTTGTTCGTAGCCGGTAATTATCTGCCTGATGCCCGCGAGTTCGGCATCCAGCTCGACATCGCCTGTATCCACCCTGAGCGGTCTGCCCGCAAGCGTGCGCAACTTGTTGCGTGTTGCCACAATCATAATATTATCACCACCGACGCGCCTGATAACTGCCGGGCTGAGCTGCTGGTTACCACGACCGAAAACATGGCCCTGCCCGCCGATCGCGGTGACTACAATCCTAGCTGAGGCGTAGGTTTCATTATCCAGTAATGCCAGTATTTGCTGTTCGGACAGATCGTTTGCCACCAGCTCGCCGTTAATAATGGCATCGATGCCCAGCAGGGTGTTGTCCAGGCCCAACGCTTCCATAATCGCAGCTGTTGTTGTTCCTGATCCGATCAGATACAGCACGTCGTCTTCCATATTATCGATAACATCGGCAGCAATATCCTGTAACACCAGTGATTCGGTATCGACACCGCCCTGCTTCATTGCCTGCATGCGCTGCTCATCAACCGGTACATTCATATAGCCATAGCAGCTGGCCCTGACCTGCCCTGCCCTGAATGCATCCTCATCCAGATCCATCACCTCGGCTGATTTAACCGAGTACAGCTGTCCATTGGCCAGACCGGCCACCAGATCACCGGCCTGGGCCGGGGTTACCGCATACACAGCCGAGTGAATCTTACAGCCGGCTGGA
>JASFVM010000133.1:0-7093 GCA_050049835.1 Gammaproteobacteria bacterium | reverse complement strand
TATCCAGCGCTACGTAAAAGAAACGGATTTACGCGAAAGCATATTATTTCATTTCTACGGACGTTGTTTCATGAATCAGAGATACAACAGTTCGAAAAAAGATATGCTCATCTGGAAGGATTTGATTTTATCGACGAAGTACTCAGGTATTTCGACTTTACCTACAAGATCAGCGGACGTGACATGGAGCGAATTCCGAGTCATGGCAGGGTCGTTATAGTTGCGAATCATCCGATTGGCACACTCGATGGCCTTGCCCTGCTGAAACTGGTGAGAAAAGTACGCCCCGATGTAAAAGTTGTTGCCAACGAGTTCCTTTCACGCTTTCAGTCATATGGCCCGGTCTTGCTGCCAATTGATAATATGTCGGGAAGAACACCAAGAGACAACCTGAAAAAAATAAGCAACTACCTTGAGCAGGAAGGTGCAGTTATTATTTTCCCTGCCGGTGAAGTTTCCCGAATGAGCCCTCAAGGTTTACGTGATGGAGCATGGAACAAGGGGTTTCTGCGCTTTGCGAAGGAAACGAAATCCCCTGTACTGCCTATATATGTTGACGGTCGTAACTCGATGTTCTTTTATGCGTTGTCAATAGTCGCTAAACCGTTATCGACACTGTGGTTGATGCATGAAATGTTCAAGCAGGAAAATAATACTATTGAGTTCAAGGTTGGCGACAAGATCGAACATGAAACCTATGCTGAACTCGGTCTGTCAGCCATGGAGGTTGCCCAGATGTTCAGAAGGCATCTTTATCGTATTGGTAAAAACAAAAAGCCTTTGTTCGAAACACGAGAATCCATCGCACAGCCTGAAAATGCACAGCAGATACGTAAAGAGCTGCAAGGATGTGAGCTTCTTGGAGAAACATCTGATAATAAAAAAATGTATCTTTACCATTACCAGTCGAACTCGGCAATTATGCGCGAGATTGGCAGGTTGAGGGAATTGTCATTTCGGGCTGTTGGCGAAGGTACATCAAGCCACAGAGATATCGATGCCTATGATCGTAATTACATGCATCTTGTTCTGTGGGATGACGAAGATCTTGAAATAGCGGGTGCCTACAGGTTTTGTGACACCCACCTGGCATTATCAACCCACGGTATTGATGGTATATATACCAGCAGTCTGTTTAATTTCAATAATGAAATGAGCAGCTATTTTTACCGCGGGCTTGAAGTCGGACGCAGCTTTGTACAACCAAAATACTGGGGAAAACGCAGTCTCGACTATTTGTGGCTCGGCATAGGTGCATTACTTAACAGGAATCCGCAATACAGATACCTTTTCGGTCCGGTCAGTATCAGTAACAGGTATTCGACTGAAGCTAAAAATATGCTGGTGTATTTCTATCGCATCTACTTTGGTTGTGTTAATAAACCTGCAGTTGCCTTGAACCCTTATATAATGGCTGATGATGAGGTAAAAAAGCTGGAGTCTGTTTTTTGTGGAACCGATTACAAGCAGGACTTCCTCGTGCTGAAGAGCCGGTTGTCTGAAATGGGTTATTCTGTGCCAACACTGTATAAGCAGTATGCAGATATATGCGAACCCGGTGGTGTATATTTCAGCGATTTCAATATAGACCCTGATTTTGCTGACTGCATTGACGGCTTTGTGATAGTTGATACCGAGATGGCCAGGGCCAGCAAGCGTAAGCGTTACCTCGGGGCAGGATATATACAAAAAAGCGAAAAGGCCGCTGCCTGACAGCTGGGGTTAATTGTATGCTATTAATATATCGCATGGTACAATGCGGTACTGTAGCGACAAAATACGCAACAATCGCCTGCATCAGATCAATCGGTTTCTGCAGAGCTGAACATTGCTAAAAGCATTGTCATGAATCATAAGCAATTGTAAGAAGCTCCAGATCGCAGCATTCAGAGCAGCTCACCATCGTTGCCAGGATTATATTTCTTTAGTCAACAGGCGGGTCCTGGTTGTCTCCCGAACCCTCTCTTCCAGTGGCAAGTTCATATATTTTTATCAGATCCTGTTCAGAAACCGGCACGATGGTATCTATCTGGCTGAGAGCATACGCCATGTCGGCATGTGCAATCGGTGGATAATGTTCATCATGTTTTGCTGTGCGTTTGCGTGAATTTCCGTGGATTGCGGGATAGCGGTAATAGTCAAACAGTGTGTTGAACATGATTGCTATGCAAAGTATTACAATGGTGTTGATTAATATGGGTTCCAGTACATATGTATAACCCAACGCGTGTACAGCAGGTCCGCCTACTACCGCGCTCAATGCCGTTGCACCACCCGGCGGATGAATACAGCGCAAATAATGCATGGCAAGGATGGCAAAACCAACACTAAGCGCGGCAGCAAACAGCATGTCAGGTATATAGCGCGAAGCTGACGCCAGTTAAAGCAGATATCAGATGGCCGACAACAACATTCCATGGCTGGGCCAGTGCCGAGTGCGGTACAGTAAACAGCAAAACCGCAGATGCCCACATGGATGCGACAATCATGGCAGTCCCGTGAATTCCCAGTAATGAATCACTGACGAAATAGACTCCGAGAATACCGAAAAATCCGCCCAGGCTTGTAACAAGGCGTTCGCGCTGACTAACATTACGGCGGTTGAAGCCGATCGGATCCAGAAATTTGCAAATCATCGTATTTATGCCCACTGCAGTTGTTGTTTGTGGATTTGCTGCGCAAAGAAATACATATAAAGTATATGATGCAACCATGATTTTACTGGTATAAATCAGACCATAGCCGGATTATTGCCGCCTTGATTTATGTTCACTGGGATGATGGTATGAACCAGCAGTGTAGCCACGGCGTGCAGTTGTTTATTAAGAAGCTTGAGACTGGTTACATGATATTCTTCCATATAACAATATTTTACAGATTGATATCGGGCATTGAATGAATAGCGACAGTACAAAATCAGCCATACTATTAATACATTGCAAAGATAAGGCGGGCATCGTCGTCTCCATCACTGACTTTATCTTCAACAATGGCGGCAATATTCTTAACCTTGATCAGCATGTAGATTTCGAGCACCAGCGATTTTTCATGCGCGTTGAGTGGGACCTGGCCAGGTTCTCCCTTGCATCGGGCGAAATAGGCAAGGTATTTGAATCTGCTGTTGCGTCACAGTTTGCCATGCAATGGCAACTGCATTTTTCCAGCGACAGACCACGTATGGCCTTGTTTGTTTCAAAGTTACCGCATTGCTTCTACGACATACTATCGCGTTATGAGGCTGGCGAGTGGCAGCTGGATATACCATTGATCATCAGTAATCATAATGACATGGCTGCGGTTGCCGAACGCTTTGGCATCGATTATTTCTATTTACCGGTAGAAAAGGACAACAAACAGGAACAGGAAGCCAGGCAGCTGGAATTGCTCGAAAGTTACAGGATCGACTTTATTGTGCTTGCGCGTTATATGCAGATATTGAGCGAGAGCTTTATCGAGCATTATCCGCAGCGCATCATTAATATTCATCATTCATTTTTGCCGGCGTTTCCCGGTGGACGACCTTATCATTCGGCTTATGCGCGCGGGGTAAAGATTATTGGTGCAACCAGTCATTATGTAACAGCAGATCTTGATGCCGGCCCGATAATTGAACAGGATGTAGTTCACGTCAGCCACAAAGACACGGTTGAGGATATGGTGCGTAAAGGTCGTGATCTCGAAAAAACTGTGCTGGCGCGTGCGGTCTGGCACCAGCTTAATCACAGTCTGTTGGTATGTGATAATAAAACAGTCGTATTTGACTGATTACACGTTGTCGCCCGAGGTCACCAGGAGCAGTGCATAAACCTGCTGGTAGTAGTTTTCATAGCGTTCAGCAAGTTTACCAAGCCAGAATTTACGCTTATCACTGGTTTCCTTTTCTTCAAGTTGTTTTGCCAGATGACTGATTACACGCAGTATTTGCGACTGGCTGAGCAACAGGTTTTTCTCGAATTCGTCCGCGTCCAGTAACAGCTCTTTCGCGGTCGTCATACGCAAGGAGTCGAGCGTGGCCTTGCCTATTGAGTCTTCTGAGAATTCTTCAAATACAATGGCCGGGCTTGCTGCTGCAAGGTTTTCCAGTTCGGCAAGTGCCTGTTCGGACGTATCGGCAATTGCATCAACAAGTTTTGTCGAATTCTCGCTGATGCCTTCAAAACTGATGACCGTTTTTACTCGCCTTATGGTCGTCAGGTGTTGCTCGTCTTCGAGGAAGAGCTTGAGCACACTGTAGCCCGGATTGATGCTGTCGGGTGAAATGTCGCTGGCACTGAAAGCGACGCTATGGTGGACAAAAAGCAGGCCCATCAGGCAGGCAGAGAAAACAGATCTGAATGATAAAGACATGATGAATGGGTATATTAATAGTAACCAGATACAACAGACCGCGATTTCTGATACAGGTTCAATGCTGACGTTGGCGATCAATACTGTTGATGAAACCTGTAGCAGCACAACGGGAAATGCCCGGAAGTTGCATCCCGGCCATGATGCACTTATTAAAAAAGACATAAATGCATGATTATTTTATAATTTGCGCCCTGATTTGATTTTTCACCGAGCAGCGATGTTCTATTCCGACAGTTTTGATGTCATTGTGATTGGCGGTGGCCACGCAGGTACCGAGGCCGCGCTGGCGTCTGCGCGCATGGGCGTCAAGACCCTGTTGTTGTCGCACAACATCGAAACTCTGGGGCAGATGAGCTGTAATCCGGCGATTGGCGGCATCGGCAAAGGTCACCTGGTCAAGGAAATTGATGCCATGGGCGGCATCATGGCCAAAGCGGCAGACCGCGGCGGCATTCAGTTTCGCATTCTCAACAGCCGTAAGGGGCCTGCGGTGCGCGCCACACGCGCCCAGGCGGATCGCGTGCTGTACAAGGCGGCCATCCGCCAGGCGCTGGAAAATCAGCCGAACCTTGCCATTTTTCAGCAGGCTGTTGATGATCTGATCATCAAGGGTGATCGCGTATGCGGTGTGATTACCCAGATGGGGCTGAAGTTTCATGCCCGGGCCGTCGTCCTCACAGTCGGCACTTTCCTCGGCGGCAAAATTCATATTGGCGAACAGCATCACGCGGGGGGGCGCGCAGGTGATCCACCTTCAATTACACTCGCACAACGATTGCGCGAACTGCCGTTTCGTGTCGGTCGGCTGAAAACGGGCACGCCGCCACGCATCGATGGTCGCAGCATCGATTATTCCGGTCTGCAGGAACAGCCAGGAGATACACCGACACCGGTATTCTCCTTCACCGGTAAGGCCGAAGAGCACCCCCGGCAAATCAGTTGTCATATTACCCATACCAACACGCGGACACATGACATTATCCGTGGCGGCCTGGATCGTTCGCCCATGTACAGCGGGGTTATCGAAGGCATTGGCCCGCGCTATTGTCCCTCGATCGAGGACAAGATCGTGCGATTTGCAGACAGGGAATCACACCAGATTTTCATCGAACCGGAAGGGCTGAACACGCATGAGGTCTATCCCAACGGTATTTCGACCAGCCTGCCCTACGATGTTCAGTTTGAATTTGTGCGCTCGATGAAGGGCTTCGAGAAAGCACATATTACCCGGCCGGGCTACGCCATCGAGTACGATTACTTTGATCCGCGTGACCTCAAGGCCTCGCTGGAGACCAGATTCATTCACGGCCTGTTCTTTGCCGGACAAATCAACGGCACCACCGGCTATGAAGAAGCGGCGGCACAGGGACTGCTGGCAGCGATCAACGCGGCGCGCCTGGTGCGAGAGCTGGAGGCCTGGTCGCCCGGCAGAGACCAGGCCTATCTCGGCGTACTGGTCGATGACCTGATTACCCGTGGTACCACAGAGCCTTACCGCATGTTTACCAGCCGGGCCGAGTACCGCCTGATTTTGCGTGAAGATAACGCCGATTTGAGATTAACGCCGATTGCGCGCGATATGGGTCTGGTCGATGATCAACACTGGTGCCGCTTCGCACAAAAAAGTGAAGCCATCGAACACGAACAGCGCCGACTGAACGGACTCACGGTACTGCCTGATTCAGAACCGGCGAGGGAGTTGTCGGCATTTCTGGAGAAGTCCCTGTCACGCGATTACAAGGCGAGCGATTTACTGCGTCGACCTGAACTGGACTATCACAAGCTGACGGCCGCGATTGGTGGCGCGGTCAGTGATTACGCCGTCGCTGAGCAGGTAGAAATCCAGGCTAAATATGCGGGTTACCTGGACAGGCAACACGCTGAGATCGAGAAAGCGCGTCGCCACGAACAGACGCCGATTCCTGATCCTATTGATTATGAATCGGTACGCGGGCTGTCCGCCGAGGTTTCTCAGAAGCTGGCGGACTACCGGCCGCAGACGATAGGCCAGGCCGGCCGCATCCCGGGGGTAACGCCGGCAGCGATATCGTTGTTGATGGTTCACCTGAAAAAAGCATCAATGCGCTGATTATCCCTGTTAAGTGGCAAGCCTGTTAAGAGAATTAAACACCGGTCTCGAAGCCATGGGCATCGAGCTGCCTGAACATACCCGGCATAAACTGATTGACTATCTGGGCTTGCTCGGCCGCTGGAACAGGTCATTTAATTTAACAGCGGTGCGTAGTGCCGAGGAAATGATCAGCAAGCACCTGCTCGATAGCCTCGCTGTACGGCATTTCATCGGTGCAGGCCTGATCCTCGATGTCGGCAGTGGCGCCGGTCTGCCGGGAATTCCGCTGGCGCTGGCTATGCCGCATAATCAGTTCGTGTTGCTCGACAGCAATGGTAAAAAAACCCGCTTTCTGACCCAGGCAAAAATTTCGCTGGGTCTGGAAAATGTCGAAGTTGTGCAGCAGCGGGTCGAAGCCTATTCACCCATGAAGGATGATCATAGGATATACTTCGATGCAGTGATTGCACGCGCCTATGCAAGTACCAGAGAAATTCTTCAGAACACGGCGCATTTGCACAAACCGGAAACCCGGATATTGATCATGCAGGGCAAGCTGGATGAATCAATTGATGTTCCAGGTTATGTCTTGAAACAATCGCACACATTGAATATATATGGGCTGGACGCTGAAAGGCATTTACTCGAAATCGAGAAGACAGATTAATATGA
>JASFVM010000132.1:0-7203 GCA_050049835.1 Gammaproteobacteria bacterium | reverse complement strand
AATAAGTGGGGTCAGATGAAACTTTCTTATTCAGGGGCAACGGCAGGATTAAAGCAATTCTGGGGACAATATACCTGTTAGCACTCGATGGTTCATGGTCATATTAATTATGGGGAAACAATAGGGGACAGACCGTGTCTTTCCACGTTTTGTGATAGAAAAACTGTAACACTAAAAACAGTCCTGTTTTCTGTAATTATTTGATTTGGGTTAAAGTAAGTGCCTGTTGTTTGCGCAATAATCATTAGATGCTTTTACTCGGCATTCAAATTTAATTCCATCTGCTTGAATATCTGAGGGTAATTACAGTGATTTATAGAATAGTAATGATTGGTCTGGTTTTGTCTCTTGGAGGTATGTCTGGCAATGTATTTGCCGGGCTAACACCGGGGGCCTATGGTGGTATTCAGTATGCCATCGCTGATTTTTCTTTCGAAGATGTTTCTGAAGATCTCAGCCCGACTGCTCTGATCGGCCGTGCCGGAAGTAATATTAATCAATATATCTCCATTGAAGGCAGGTTGGGGTTAGGTTTGTCGGATGATACGGTAACTGCAACAAATGGTGCCACTACTGCATCGGCATCTGTTGAGCTTGATACGCTCATCGGCTTTTATGGCGTAGGGCGTGTGCCGCTAGGTAAATCATCGTCCCTGTATGGTCTTGTTGGTCTTACACGGATCGATGCGACTAAATCTGCTTCTATAACAGGTTTGGGCTCTGCATCTATGTCGGATGATGAGACTGACTTCTCTTATGGTTTCGGTGCTGATATCGGCATACGCTATAACCTGTGGGTTAACGTGGAATACGTTCAATACCTCGATAAAACAGATTTTGATGTCAGTGCAATCGCGCTTGGCTTGAGGTTTGGTTTTTAATAAAAAATATGGTGACAAATCATATATTGGGAATGGAGGAATTAAATTCAGATCAATATACCTATATGTTTAAAGAATATTTCTGTCATCTTGATTTTGCGCGCGGGTGTAGTTCAATGGTAGAACTTTAGCTTCCCAAGCTAACTACGTGGGTTCGATTCCCATCACCCGCTCCAGTACAGGGATAATAGAGGACAGATGAAACATGATTATCAAGAAAGTGGCGCATTGAATAAAGTTTCATCTGACCCCACTTATTACTCCCAGTACGGCGGATCAGACAGGCGTTTCTGCATAAATTCAACGAAGGCCCGTATCTTGGGCGAAAGGTGTCGGCGTTCGGGGTAAACCGCATAAATCGAAAGCTCGTGGGCCCGATAGTCGTTCAGCACGCTCTGTAATCTTCCCGCCTTGATATCTTCGCCGACGATAAAGGTCGGGGTCAGGGTAATGCCCGCACCGCGCAACACAGCTTCACGGATCGCAAGGCTGTTGCTCATCTCGATCGAGCCATTGACCGTCACCGAGGCATAGCGACCCTCGGGTGTGATAAATCGCCATTCACTGGGTGATGCCTGGTAACGATAGGTCAGCGCATGATGACTGCGCAGGTCCTCCGGCACGCGGGGTGTACCGTGTTTGGCCAGATAATCCGGCGAGGCACAGACCACGTGTCGGCAAGGCCCCAGGCGGCGGGCGATCAGGCTGGAGTCGGGCAGCTCGGCGATGCGGATCGCCAGATCGAATCCCTCATCGATCAGATTCACCTGGCGATCCTCCAGGCTCATATCGACTGATACCTCGGGATAACGCCCAGCAAAATCCACGATGGCCGGCGCGATATGCAGGATGCCGAAGGACATGGGGGTATTCAGCCGCAGCCTGCCGCGCGGCTTTGCCTGCAGGCTGGATACCTCGGCTTCCGCCGCCTCGATCTCCAGCAGGCCGCGCTGGCTGCGCGTAAAAAAGGTCTGGCCGGCTTCGGTGAGACTCAGGCGACGGGTGGTACGGTTGAGCAGGCGGGCGCCGAGCCGTTCCTCCAGCCGTGAAATGTACTTGCTCACCACCGAGCGCGAGAGCCCCAGGCGCTCGGCGGCGGTCGTGAAGCTGCCGCTCTCCACAACCTGGCAGAAAACGGCGGTATCGTTAAGGTTGTTCATGGTTTTCTTGATTAGTATACATTTGTGAACAGTGTTGTTCAAAAATAGCTGATTATCAATCAAAAAAATACGATTATCCTTCTTTCAACACTGCAAAGGAGGTTTCACCATGAAAGCATTACTTCAATTTCCCCGCTGTATCCTGCTGTTGCTTTTACTGGTTACCGGTACCGGTATCGCGCTCGCCGACGAGCGGGTGGGCAAGAGTCCCTGGGGGCCGGATGATGAGATCGGCCGCCTCAACCTGATGACTCCTGCCTCGCAACAGGCGATCCTGGCGCGCATTTCCGGTGGTGCGGTCTACGACCTTTCGGTCGAATATTTCATCGGTATGCCGAGCTGGCAGGCGGCCGGTGATCCCCACTACCGGATATGGATGACCCACACGCCCCATGGCACGGTCATTGACGATCCGCTCAAGCTCGGCAAGACCATGAACGAGCACATCAGTTACACCGGTGCGGCGATCTCCCTCTATACCCACATGGGCACACACATCGATGCTCTCAATCACTTCGGGCTCAACGGCGAGATCTGGAATGGCTTCAAGGCGGTCGAGCATCTGGGTGATCGCGGCTGGCAGGTAGCCGGGGCCGAAAATATCCCGCCTATCATCGCCCGCGGCGTGCTGATCGACGTGGCGTCCGCCAGGGGAGTCGATATGCTGCCTGATAGCTATCGCGTTACCCGCGACGACCTGGTCCAGGCCCTGCGCAAGCAGCAAGTGAGTTTGCAACGCGGTGACGTGGTGCTGATTCGCACCGGACGCATGCAGCATTATGAAGATGCCGCTGCCTACATGACCAAACCACCTGGATTAGGTATGGATGCGGCCCGCTTCCTGGTCGAGGAGGGCGGTGCCATGGTAGTCGGGGCCGACAACCTCAGCTTCGAAGTCTTTCCTTCCGAGGTCGAAACCAACTACGTGCCAGTGCACAGTTATCTGCTGGCGGAGCAGGGCACCCCGATCATGGAGCTGGTGTACCTCGAGGAGTTGTCACGCGATGCCGTGTACGAGTTTGCCTTCATCGGCGGTTCGTTAAAACTCCGCGGTTCGGATGCTGCCCCCATGCGTCCTGTCGCTATCCCGTTGCGTCCCGCAACCGGAGGTGCCTCATGATTGCGATACAGGGACTTGACCATATCGGCATTCGAATTGTTGATTTCAATCGCACCATAGCTTTTTACCAGCAATTCGGTTTTGAGGTGATTCGGGAAGATTATGTCGAAAAGATCGTGGTGCTGTGCCATGCCAGCGGCTTGGAACTCAACCTGCTCGATTCGGCCACACGCCAGCAGCAATCGCGCAATGTCCTGATGGATGAATCGATCAAGTATCCCGGCTACACCCATGTGGCTATGCGTGTAGCTGATATCACTCACGCTGCACGCTATGTCAGAGCACTGGGTATCGAAATCACCGAAGGGCCGGTCACATTCGGTGACGGCAAGACCTCGATCTTCTTTCGTGATCCGGATCGCAATGTCATCGAATTAACACAACTTCCTTTGACGCATGCCGGTTCATCGCGAGAGACGGCGATATGAAAGCGCTGAACCTGTCGTGTCTCTGAACATAAATTTGTGGAGAATAATATGGAAACCGATTCAAGCAATTACACCAATGAGCAGAACATGAGACGCCTGTTGACGGTGTTGGCCGCATGCTCCTTTTTCGTGGGACTGGATTCGCTGATTACAGTCCCGCTGCTGCCGGCCATCGTCGCGAGCAGCAGTCTTGCCAAGGAAAGCGGTGTGTTTCTGGTCACCGCTTATGCCCTGGCCTACATGCTCACCGCCCCGATCTTTGGTGCCTTGTCTGATTACTGGGGAAGAAAACGACTGCTTGTCGCCGGTGTACTGGTGCTGGCAGCAGGAACCGCTCTGACCGGGCTGGGTGACGGGTTGGTATCGTTGATGGTTTATCGGTCTATTACCGGAATCGGCGCCGGCATGATCCAGCCAGCGGTCTTTGCCATGATTGGTGACAGCGTCACCTTCGAAAAGCGTGGACGCGCCATGGGGATCGTCACTGGTGCTATGGTGGCCTCGACGCTGTTCGGTGTACCCGCCGGTGCATTTCTGGCGCAAACCGGAAGCTGGCAGACAACCTTCTGGATCGTCGCAGGACTGGCATTGCTGCTGCTCATTCCACTGCGATGGTTGCCAAAAGAGGAAATGAAGCAGTCTGATGGATGGCGCCTGGCCTTGCGATCCACCGGTGGACTGTTTCACACTGCTATTTCCAGCAGAGTGGTGGGGTATGCACTGATTGCAACTTTTCTCTGGTACGGTGGCCTGCAGGGACTGTTTGCCAATATCGGGCTGTTCTACGATCAGAGTTATGACCTGAACACGGCAGAGATTGGCCAGGTGATCATGCTGGCCGGTCTGGGCAGTTTTATCGGCAGTGTCTGGGGTGGCAGACTGGCTGATCGGTTCGGCAAGAAAGTAGCGATCACCTGTGCCGGTGTCATCACCGTGATCGCTGTGGCGAACCTGCCGTTTCTTACCCGGCAGCTTGAGCTGACCATAGGCGTGCACGTGATCTGGGCGATGGCCTTCAGTGTCGGACAGACCGCACTGACCGCGCTGATCTCGGAACTGCGCCCGGAAGTTCGAGGTACGGTTATGTCACTCAACAGTGCTGCTATGTTCGCCGGTATGATGGTCCTCACGGGGTTGTCATCACCGCTGTTGCAGGCCGGTGGCTTTGCCTTTGTCGGTTATCTCTGCGCGGTGGCCAGCCTGTTGGCCGTGATGATTGCGCGCTTCAGGTTGACGGACAACCCGTTACGCGAAAGGGTGCTGTGCATGGATCAGCAAAACGGCTGACGATACAATCAAATTATTAAAGGAGCCCGAGAATGTTTATTGGTCACTATGGAGTCAGTTTTGCCGCCAAGGCGGTCAAACCGGCGCTGCCGCTCTGGGTGCTTTTTCTGGCGGTGCAGCTGGTTGATGTCTTCTGGGCTATCTTCGTGCTGCTCGGTATCGAGAAGGTGCGCATCGTGCCCGGCATTACTGCCACCAACCCGCTGGATCTCTACTACATGCCTTATACACATGGACTGGTCACTTCGCTGATCTGGGCGCTTGCGGCAGTAGTCGTCGTTCGGGCGATGCCAAACATCAACCGCTGGGGCAGTGCGGCGGTGGTGGGGATCGCCGTGTTCTCTCACTGGCTGCTGGACCTGGTGGTGCATCGGCATGATCTGCCGCTGTATAGCGATGCACACAAGGTGGGGCTGGGGTTGTGGAACTTCCCCGCCACAGCTTTTACCCTGGAGATCCTGCTGCTGGCCGGTGGCATGGTGCTATATGCCAAAAACACCCGCGCCAGTTCCCGTTTCAACCTGTATGGCATGATCCTGTTTGGCCTGTTGATGATCGGCATACAGGCGATGGTCTTCTTCGGTTCACCACCCGAAACGGACACCGAAGTGGCGACCTCTGCCCTGGTCTCGTACTTCCTCTTCGCCGCACTGGCCTTCTGGCTGGAACGTGGAAGAACACCGGTGACATCGGGAGCCGCGCATGATAACGCTTGAGAACCCGTACCGTACCCGACCCATCCGGTTCCTCGGCATCTGGGAGATCGATGCATGGCGTATGAAGGTCTACGGTATTGCCTATGACAGGAATGCGCCACAACAACAGCTGGTCGACGCGGCACAACAGATTGCCCGGCAACGGCTCACGCAAGTTGACAAAGACACGCAACATTATGGCGTCGGTTTTATCGGCATTCATGAAGGCAAAACCGGCAACCTGGTGTTTATCTCCTGGTGGATTAATGAAAACGAGCTGTATCATCACGTCTACACATCGAGCGCCGAACAACCGGAGCAACTGGTCGATATGACTGAGAGCGGATTAACCGCCTGCACCTGGGACCTGCGGGTCTTGTGTTTCGAGCGTGATGCCTGGGTAGACTCGATCCTCAAGCGATATCCGCAGGCCGACATCGAAGGCTACCTGGCTACCACCCTGAACGCCGAGATATAATGCGTCATGCGCAGGATGCGTCTTATCAGGAGTGCAAGGCCGGCTTTATGACAATCCGGATAAAGAACATGGTTTGCGTGATGCATCCATGTCGTCCAGCGTATATTGGATGACATGGATGTGAAGCCGGTGCAGTTTCGACCTGGTGAGATTAATAAGTCGGGTCAAATAAGTAATAAGCGGGGTCAGATGAAACTTTCTTATTGATCAGGTATTTCATCTTGTCAGTAATGAGAATGAATTGATGCTCTGGCCCCAAACTTACAAGCTTAGAAAAGCCTCCTATGAAAACACCAGACTCTGGTAATAAGTTTACTATTAACGATGTAATCAACAGCATTGGCGATGGCTGGATTATGTTTTGGGAAATACCCGGAGTCAGTATTGCTTACACGTCTATTTTTGCATTGATTGGGCTGATATTACTTGCTGGTATCGGAATGATGGGGCTTTCACCAATGGCGCTGCCGTTTGCCGGAGGGTTTATGCTCATTGGTCCCATATTGCTAAGTGGTTTTTTTCAAATCGCAGATCACTACAATGATGACAAGAAATCTGTCCGCTTGTCTGATGCTGTATTAGCACTTAAACAGGCGCCAGCACAGCTATGGGTTATCTCACTTGTCTGTACGATGTTATTTATGGTGTGGATAACAGACGCAGCCACTCTATACTCAATTATGATCAGCGATACCCAGACGCCCTGGACGATTCAAATTGAAAGCAATGTTATAGCTTATGAGCTCTGGGGTTCTCTTATGGGGTCGGTCCTTGCTTTCATAATCTTCGCAATCTCTGCATTTTCTGTACCTTTGCTTTATCAAGCTCGAACGAATCTGGTTGGCGCAGTTACGCTTAGTGTTAAAACGGTATTTGGCAACTTTATAAGCAGCATGTTTTGGGGAGTTCTGTTGTCGGTGTTAACAATAATTTCAATAATAATATTGCCATTATTTATTATCACATTACCGGTACTGGCATTTGCCAGTTACAGTCTGTACAAAAGAATTTTCCCCATGGCTGACAATATCTAATAAAGAGCAATCAGGCCGGAACCGCACAACCTTTTGACGAATAAAAGGTGACAGACCACGTTTTTTTGTGATGATATTATTCTCAGATTAATTAGAAAACTCTGGTCTGCCCCCGTTATT
>JASFVM010000003.1:0-26744 GCA_050049835.1 Gammaproteobacteria bacterium | reverse complement strand
TCCGCCGCCTGAAAACGCGCGAAATCATAATCGAATGACGCATAACCACGACTGACCGACTTCAATCTGTCGAAGAAATCCAGCACGACCTCGCTCAACGGCATCTCGTAAACCAGTGATACCTGGCGTCCGAGGTACTGCATGTTTTTCTGTACTCCGCGCTTTTCAATACACAGCGAAATCACATTACCGACATATTCCTGTGGTACCAGGATCGTGGTACGTATAATCGGCTCGCGAATTTCCTCAATATAATTGGGCTCAGGCAGGTCACTGGGATTATGTATTTCGGTAATCTCGCCCCCGGTATCCATCACCTGGTACACCACCGTCGGCGCCGTCGTGATCAAATCCAGGTCATATTCGCGCTCCAGCCTTTCCTGCACGATTTCCATGTGCAGCATACCGAGAAAACCGATGCGGAAGCCGAAACCGAGTGCAGCCGAGTTTTCCGGCTCGTAGCTTAGCGAAGCATCATTCAGTGTCAGTTTTTCCAGTGAATCGCGAAAATCATCATAATCGTCCGCGTCTACCGGAAACATACCGGCAAAGACGCGTGGCTGTATCTGTTTGAAACCGGCCAGCGGCTTTTCGGCGGGGCGTTCAGCCAGGGTGATGGTGTCACCGACGCGCGCAGAGTCGATATCCTTGATGCCGGCAATAATGAACCCCACCTGCCCGGTATTCAGGCCATCCCGGCTCTCGCGCTTGGGCGTGAATACCCCGACATCATCAACCAGATGATGCCTTTTGGTCGACATCACCAGCATTTTCTGCCGTGGTTTTATACTGCCCTGTTTCACGCGCACCAGAATAATAACACCAACGTAGGGGTCAAACCACGAGTCGATAATCAGCGCCTGCAGGGGCGCATCCGGATCGCCTTCAGGTGGCGGCACTTCCCTGACCAGTTGCTCCAACAGCTCATCAATGCCCTCGCCGGTCTTGGCGCTGACGTGACAGGCATGAGTCGCTTCAAGCCCGATCACGTCCTCAATCTCGTGAATCACGCGTTCCGGATCAGCAGCGGGCAGGTCGATCTTGTTCAGCACCGGAATGACTTCCAGCCCCTGCTCGATGGCGGTATAGCAGTTGGCCACACTCTGCGCTTCGACCCCCTGGGAGGCATCCACGACCAGCAGCGCGCCTTCGCAGGCCGACAAAGAACGTGATACTTCATAGGAGAAATCGACGTGTCCCGGGGTGTCGATGAAATTCAGCTGGTAAACCTGGCCGTCTTTTGCCTTGTAATTCAGGGTAACACTCTGTGCCTTGATGGTTATTCCGCGCTCACGCTCCAGATCCATGGAATCAAGCACCTGTTCCTGCATTTCGCGGCTGGTGAGACCTTCACAGGTCTGGATCAGGCGGTCTGCCAGCGTCGATTTACCGTGATCGATATGTGCGATGATCGAAAAATTGCGGATATTTTCCATCGACATATCAGCTGCACACCCGTTTCAGAGCGTGCATGTCGAGGTAATAATGGCACACTTCCCTGTTGCCACAGACCAGCACCGGAACCCTGGTACCGTAGGCCTGCTCCAGATCTGCATTATTGTTTATTGGCACGCGCCGTATCTCAAAATCAAGTTCGGACTCACATTCCCGCAATGCCTGTTCCATGTCATCACAAAGATGACAGCCTTCGCGGATATACAGGGTCAATTCAACAGGCATTTCAGGCAGAAAAAAAACCGGCAAGCGCCGGATAGTGTTGGGGCCGGATTTTAGCAGATTACGATGCGGCTATGTTTTTTCTGAGCACAACGGGGGTCAGCTTGCTGCGATTGCTGCTGGAAGCCAGAAGCCGGCGGGCGATAGCCAGTGTCAATGCAAACCCGACAATGGCGGAAACCAGCACCATAAGGTCACGCGCTCCCGCCTCAGCTGCGATCAGGCTCTCAGCGAGCAATGCAAATCCGATCATGGCCAGTAGCGGTAGCAAATAGACCAGCACAGAGCCTTTTAACATGGCCTCTTCCGCCAGTCCGACGACCACTTCATCGCCTACCCGGGCATTGACCGTGTTTGGCACCTGGAAGCGGGTGAATTTGCGGCCGACCCACTTTGACAACACCGATGTGCCGCAACCCTGCTTCGCTTCGCAGGCACTGCAGGCACTCGTGGTCTGCGCTTCGAGCCACAACTGGCCGTTCTCGATTGCTATGACACGTGCCGTTTCTTCTATCATTGTGCTCGTTTCATCGACTCGGCAATACGTGCAACAGTCGCTTCCGGCACTTCACCCATCACGATGATTTGTGTGCCATCGAGCTGTTTGCCGTAAACATTCAATGCGCCCATTTTGGATGCACCGGTCAAACGATGCGGGCTGTCCTTGCTCGATTCAACAAACACTGAAACCGAGGCGAGCCCGTCCGAGTAGAGCAAATGCAGGGATTCACCTGCTTCACTGCTGCGAACCGAGCTTTGTGTCAACATGAAACCATCGGGAATATCGGCAACATGCCATCCGGTGTTGGCTGGCTTGCCGCTGTCTTTGTTAAGCACCTGCCGTTCATATCCCTCGAGTTCGGGTATGCTGAACGCTGATACCGGCACCTTTGTATGATCCTTGAAAAAGGTATACATCATCTGTTCAACAATCTCGCCATTTTCATCCAGCAGGTCGCATTTCAGCAGTACACCGGTACCATTATCAAGCCAGTATTTGTAACCATAGCGGTAGTCATCTTTCGGCTGTACCTTCAAAACTGATGTTTCCCTGCCGGCAATACGCTCACCGCCCAGCTGGTTGATGGTGTATAAATCCACCAGCTTGTCGAGGTTTTCCGGCAGTATCGGATGCAGGCCTGGCTTGTCACCCATCTGGCTGACAGTGACCAGCTGGCGTTCAGGATAAATTGAAATGACTTCGTTATTATGGCGGACTATCTTGCGTGCTTCACCATTGAGCGATTCCATGCTTTCCCATACGCCCCTGTCATCGACGCCATGTACAACATGCATGGTCATCATTTTGTCCGACTTGCGCAGGACAAATGTGCCTTCGTAGTTAGACCGCTTGTCTGCGGCAGACATGCCGCTAACGATTTCCGAGACATTACCTGCATATGCAGGTAAGTAGCTCAAAACTGCAAATGTCAAAAAGGCAGTGACACCAAATTTCATTTGCTTTGATTAATTAGCGCTTTACTGTCTTCAGGAAGATTTTTTCGGGCAGGGTTATTTTCAGAACCATAACTCACGGCACGGGCATAGGGCATCATGCCCTGCATGGTATCCTGTGCAGCATATTCTGAATGTTCATTGACATAGCTGTTGAGATTAACCGCTGGCATGGCGACAGCAGGATTTGCGTAGGCAGGCGCTGGATTGCTGACCGGTACTGCCTGCACCGGCTGCTGGCCAACATTGGCAATCACCGCGCTTCCGCTGCCTGTTGTTGTATGCCGATCGGTAAGGGTAACAACCATGACCATGGCCACAGTGGCCGCCACCGCCAGTCCACCGACCGGTCGCAACCAGGAGCCGAAATCAAATAGTGGTTTGGTTTTTTGTCGGGAATGTGCAGGTTTTACTGCCGGAGACAGCACAGGTTCATGACTGATCGCTTCACGTATGTTTGCGCTTATATCGGTCATTGATGCGTTTGTAACATTGCCACGCAAGGCATCACCGATCATCTGGTATCGTGCTGCCGTAGAGAAAGCGCAGTTTTTCTGTTCTACATCAATCGATCTTGCCTCATCATACTCGAGCGCATCATCAAGCCAGGCGGAAATTTTTTCTTTGTCTTCATTCATTACACAAATACCTGTATTTGTATCAGTGACTAATCATTCACGTTGTGGCTGCCGCTATCAACAACAGTCTGCAGTTTTTCATCTATGGCTTCACGTGCCCTGAAAATACGTGATCGCACGGTTCCGATCGGACAGTCCATTACCTGTGCAATATCTTCGTAGCTCAACCCCTCGATTTCCCGAAGTGTTATCGCTTCCCTCAAATCCGGCGGCAACCCTTCCAGTGCGTTGTTTACCGTCACCTGTATCTCGTCGGCAAGCAACTCGCGCTCGGGCGTTGCGTACTCCTTGAGCCATTCGCTGGCATCGTATTTCTCAACTTCCTGCACATCCACAGAATAGGACGGTGTTTTTCTTCCTGCAGCCACCAGATGGTTCTTTGCGGTATTAATCGCAATCCGGTAGAGCCAGGTATAAAAAGCACTCTCGCCCCTGAAATTGGGCAAGGCCCGGTAAGCCTTGATAAATGCTTCCTGGGCAACATCCTGAACGTCGGCAGGGTTGCGGACAAAACGGGCAATTAGCTTGAGGATACGGCCCTGGTACTTTTGTACCAGCAGGTCGAACGCCTTGCTGTCGCCTTTTTGTACGCGCTCTACCAGCGCCTGATCAACATTCTTTTCAGTGCCCATCCAGGCCTTTCCTCCAGCGACAGTCCTTTGCCTGGTTCTTGTGACAAATTAATCCAGTTATAGTTCAGGCACGTGAAGTAATTTTGCGCCCTGATGCAATTCGCAGATTATACAAGTACAATCAATCTATTACAGCCAGCAGGCCGAAAAACTCTCGATTTTTTGCCCGGGAACCCGACATGTCCATCTCGAATCAACACGATGTCCTGATTATCGGCAGCGGTGCCGCAGGCCTGAGCCTTGCTCTCAGGCTGGCTACAAACGGCTCGGTCGCAATAATCAGCAAGGGTCAGATCAATCAGGGCTGCACTTATTATGCGCAGGGAGGCATCTCGGCAGTTCTCGGCGAAGATGATTCCTTTCAATCCCACATCGATGACACCATCAATGCCGGTGCCGGCCTGTGTGATCCCGAATCGGTGAAGTTCACCATCGAACACGGGCCGGAGAACATTCGATGGCTCGAACAGCTGGGAGTTCCATTCACCAAGGAGGTGATGCCGGATGGGACACGTGTGCTGCATTTGACGCGTGAAGGCGGCCATAGTCACCGGCGTGTCGTTCATGCCGAGGATGCAACCGGTGTCGCACTGTCGAACACGCTGGTCAATCATGTCCAGCAGCACAAATCTATTGACGTGTTCGAAGACCACATCGCGGTCGATTTGATCACCGGCAGCAAGCAGGGACTGGACCATAACCGCTGTGTCGGTGCCTATGTGCTGAACAAACATACGGGACACGTCAAACGCTTCCTGGCGAAGATCGTTGTTCTCGCTACCGGTGGTGCCAGCAAGGTCTACCTCTATACCACCAATCCTGATTGCTCTACCGGCGATGGTATAGCGATGGCATGGCGTGCCGGCTGCAGGGTCGGCAACATGGAATTCAACCAGTTTCACCCGACCTGTTTATATCACCCCGAAGCCAAGTCATTCCTGATCAGTGAGGCGGTACGCGGCGAAGGCGGCAAGTTACTGCTCCCTGATGGCGAAAGATTCATGCAGCGCTTCGACAAACGCGCAGAGCTGGCACCGCGTGATATCGTTGCCCGTGCAATCGACCATGAAATGAAACGGCTTGGTGCGGAATGCGTCTACCTCGATATCAGCCATCGCTCCAAAGCCTTTATCCAGTCGCATTTCCCGACGATATACAAGCGCTGCCTTGAACTTGGTTATGACATTAGCCGGCAGCCGATACCGGTTGTGCCGGCCGCGCATTATACCTGCGGCGGCGTCTTGACTGACATGAGCGGCCATACTGATATTGAAGGGTTATATGCCATTGGAGAAACCGCTTTCACCCGTTTGCACGGCGCCAACCGCATGGCCAGTAATTCTTTACTGGAATGCCTGGTATTTGCCGAGGCGGCCAGCAAGGCTATCCTGCAAACTATCTCAGGTTTGAAACAGGAGAAGAAAATTGCTCCCTGGGATGAAAGCCGAGTGACAGATTCGGACGAGGAAGTTGTGGTTACCCATAACTGGGATGAGTTACGCCGCTTCATGTGGGACTACGTCGGTATCGTGCGCACCAACAAGCGCCTGGAACGTGCCATGCGGCGCGTTCAGTTATTGCAGCATGAAATTCACGAGTACTACAGCAATTTCCGCATCAGCAGCGACCTGATCGAGCTGCGTAACCTGGCACAGGTTGCCGAACTGATCATCCGCTCGGCGATGCAGCGCAAGGAAAGCCGCGGTCTGCATTTTTCACTCGACTACCCGGAAGCGTTTGATGACAAGTCGATGCAAGACACCATTCTGGCACCTGAACCCGGTAAAAAATCCTCAACCTATGTTCAAGTAGTAACATGAAAGCGGCCGAATTAATTATCGAACCGGAAGAGCTCGAAGCGCTTCTGGACAATCCTTCAGTGGTCATCGTTGATCTGTGTAAACCGAAACAGTATGCAGCGGCACATATACCTGGCGCACATTTCGTCAACTACCCGGAAATCATCCACAATGAAAAACCGATCATGGGCCTGCTGCCATCCGATGAACAGTTCTCAAAGCTGGTTTCGAGCCTTGGTATCACTGCAGATACCCATATCGTTGCCTATGATGACGAAGGCGGTGGCTGTGCATCACGCCTGATCTGGACATTGCACGTATTCGGCCATACCCGGACATCATTGCTCAACGGCGGCCTGTACAGCTGGGCCAATGAAGGTCACCGTTTAACGCGGGAAGTGCCCGGGAAAAAAGCCAGCGATTACCGGTTAGCCAGTACCGGGAAGTTCACCGTTGACAGCGATTACATCATGCAGCATCTTGATGATGAGCACACTGCCCTGCTCGATGCGCGCAGCCTGCCCGAATATAACGGCAGCAAGGTGTTCGCCAGTAAAGGTGGTCATATTCCGGGCGCAAAGCACTATGAGTGGACCGAAGCCATGGATCGGGCACACAACCTGAGGCTGCTCTCTGATAATTTTATCCAGCAAAAGCTGGACCAACTGGGTTTGACCAAAGACAGGGGAATTATCGTCTATTGCCAGTCGCACCACCGCTCGGCCTTTTCCTACGTCATGCTGCGTGCGCTTGGCTATGATGACGTCAAGGGCTACCCGGGCTCATGGTCGGACTGGGGTAACCGGCAGGATACGCCGGTTGAGCGGTGAAAAGGTTATTCACCACAGAGGCACAGAGCACACAGAGGTATAAGTAATTTATAAAACTGTTTTTGCCGCAAAAACGCGAGGTAACGCAAAGGTGTGATTTGTTGTTAACGAATCAGGACTGTAGCCCGGATGAAGTGCAACGCAATCCGGGAATACCTGCAGTATCGGGAAACCCGGATTCCACTTCGTTACATCCAGGCAACGACTGCTGGTCGGATCGTTGTAACCGGGTCGATACGCCGGTGAAGCATTAATTAACAAACAGTGAATCATTTTAATCCTTTCGCGACTGAAGTTGCTCCTGCGAGAACAAAAAAATTTCTTTGCGTCTTCGCGTCTTTGCGTTAAAAAACTCCATGACAGCAGAAATACCTATTCCGTCTGCATGATCTTGTCTATGCGCTTCTGCATCACTGCATAATAAACCACCGGGATCACAAGCAGTGTCAGCACCGTTGATACGAGAATGCCCGAGATCAGTGACACTGCCAATCCCGAGAAGATTGGATCATCGAGGATAAAAAATGCTCCGGCCATGGCTGCAACACCGGTGAGCACAATTGGCTTGGCGCGTACAGCGGCGGAACGCATCACTGCTTTCTCGAAAGCAACTCCGTTACGTATTTCCTGGTTAATGAAGTCAACCAGCAGGATGGAGTTGCGTACGATGATGCCGGCCAGTGCGATCATGCCTATCATCGAGGTGGCCGTGAACTGCTTGTCTGCAATCGCATGGCCAGGAAGAATCCCAATAATGGTTAGCGGGATCGGCGCCATGATGACCAGCGGCACAATATAGGATTTGAATTGCGCTACCACCAGCAGGTAGATCAGCAGCAAACCTACTGAGTATGCAATACCCATGTCACGGAAGGTTTCGTAGGTAATCTGCCATTCACCGTCCCACTTGAAGCTGTATTCGTAGGGGTTTTGTGGTGTGCTCACAAACCATTGCGACATTCCGGTTGCCGCCTCGGCCTTGCCGGCAATTTCGAACAGGCCATACAACGGACTGTCGGTCTCGCCTGCCATGTCGCCGGTTACGTAGACTACCGGCAGCAGATCCTTGTGATAGATATTATGATCACGTGTCCCCCGCTTCACTTTGACAACTTCCGACAACGGTACCAGTGATCCGTTCGCTGACATTATTTCGAGCGATAACACCTGTTCGATGTCTGCCTTGTCGGCTTCAGCAAATTCAACCCGGACCGGCACCGCATACTTGGCCTTGTCGAGATGCATGTAGGTCATGTCTTCACCATCAAGCACGGTTGCCAGCGCAGCGGTTACCTGTTGCTGTGAAACACCAAGTAATGCTGCACGGCTGCGGTCAATTTCAACAATGACTTTATCCGATGCAATCTCTACGGAATCGTCGATATCGACGATGTCCGCAGTTTGCTCGAAAACTTCACGCAGGTTTTTTGCTGCAATTATCTGACCTTCATAATTGATGCCATATACCTCTGCAACCAGCGGTGACATGACCGGTGGCCCGGGCGGCACTTCGATAATTTTGGCATTGCCGTTATAACGGCGTGCTATCGCCTGAATGTCTTCTCGTACCGACAGCGCAATGATATGACTCTGCCTGTCGCGATGATGCTTATCGACCAGGTTAACCTGGATGTCGCCAAGATGGTCATCATCACGCAGGTAGTACTGGCGAACCAGGCCATTAAAACTGATGGGCGCCGCAGTACCGGCATAGACCTGGTAATCGCTGACTTCAGGTACGGAGGACAAATACTGTCCCATGTCCTGCAGGACACGGGCTGTCTGCTCAAGACTGGTGCCTTCAGGCATATCAAGCACTACCTGGAATTCCGACTTGTTATCGAACGGCAGCATTTTCATGATAACCAGCCGCCCGGCAACCAGCAGCAGTGACAGCACAATCAGCAGCAACACACCGGCCAGCAGCAATCTGCGATTAACCAGTCCGCGCCTGCCTTCAAGAAACGGCGTAAATACCCGTGCTGCTATATTATCCAGCCGCGTGGCCGCTTCAGGATGATCAGTATCATTATGGTGATGTCCGCCAACATGACCGGTGAGCATCTTCCGCGTCAGCCACGGTGTGAAAACAAAGGCAACCACCAGTGAAATCAACATACCCAGCGATGCATTGATCGGGATCGGGCTCATATACGGGCCCATTAACCCGGATACAAACGCCATCGGCAGCAAGGCGGCAATCACGGTGAAAGTTGCAAGAATGGTTGGGCCACCTACCTCGTCAACTGCTCGCGGAATAGCCTCGATCAGGTTTTTTGCCCCCAACGATATATGGCGATGAATATTCTCGACGACAACGATGGCATCATCCACCAGGATCCCGATTGAAAATATCAGGGCAAACAGCGACACCCGGTTAAGGGTGAACCCCCATGCCCATGACGCAAACAAGGTCATTGCCAGGGTAACAATCACCGCAGAGCCAACAATGATGGATTCTCGCCAGCCAAGCGCCAGTACCACCAGCAATACAACAGACGCGGTGGCAAACGCCAGCTTGCTGATCAGCTTTTTGGCCTTGGCATCGGCCGTTGCTCCGTAGTCGCGGGTGATACTCACATTAACGTTATCGGGAATGTAACTGCCCTTGAGCTGGTCAAAGCGGTCAATGACACGCTGCGCGATCTCGACCGCATTGGTGCCGGCCTGCTTGGCAACAGCAATCGTTACCGCCGGCCTTGCTACCACTGAGCCATCCTCTACCGAGGCAACGCCGCGACTGTAATTGACATACTGTGCCGGTTGGGCGGGTCCGTCCTCTATCGTCGCCACATCACTCAAATAAACCGGCCTGCCCTCATGTACGGCAACCACCAGCTGCGCGACATCATCTGCCGTGCTGAAGAACGTTCCGGCCTTGACCAGAATCTCCTGATTGTCCGTCGTCGTATCAAGCGGTTCACGCACCTGGTTACCCGCCTGTAATGCACGTCGCAAACTGTCGGTATCGAGCCTGTATGCTGACATCGCCTGGGGATCGAGCAGTACGCGAACTTCCCTTGGCGTATCTCCTACCGTATAGATTTCACGTGTGCCACGCACACGCTTTAGTTCGGCCTCAATTGAATGAGCGATCTGACCCAGCTCATACGTACCCATGCTGTCATCATCTGACCACAGGGTTGCGGTGACAATCGGCACGTCATCAATGCCTTTAGGTTTGATTATCGGCTTCGCCACACCGAGGTTTTCGGGCAACCAGTCACTGTGCAGGAATATCTTGTTGTACAAGCGTACAATGGCTGCGGTACGGTCTTCACCAACCTTGAACTGCACCGTCAATATCGCCATTCCGGGTGAAGAGGTTGAATAGACGTGCTTGACACCCTCAATCTCCGACAGCACCTGTTCGGCCGGCCCGGCAATCAGGCTCTCGATCTCGGTGGGGCTCGCCCCCGGATAGGCAATAAACACGTTGGCGAAAGTAACATTGATCTGCGGCTCTTCTTCTCGCGGTGTTACGATGACAGCAAACACACCCAGCAGGAAACCCACCAGTGCCAGCAGCGGTGTAATCTCCGTGGTCAAAAAACGTTTGGCAACGTTACCGGAGACACCCATGGAATCAGTATCGTCTGTCATGGATTATCGTTGTTGTTTTAACTGCACACCTGCAGCGAATGGATCAGAGATCACCCGTTCACCCTGCTGCAGTCCTGCAAGCACAATCGTGTTACCGTCATCCAGGTCGCGACCCTTGCGAATAGCACGCATACTGACATGACCTTCAGGTGACTGGATATAAACTGCTGTTACCTCTGAGCGTCTGACGATTGAGCGCGTCGGCACTACCAGAACATTGCGGTGTCCGATTTCAAAAACGGCTTTCACAAACATGCCCGGAAAAAGTTTCAAGCCATCACCGTTGAATTCAAGACGCACACGAAAAGTATGGCTTGCCGGTTCCGCATAGGGGAATACAGTTTTATCACTGATCGCAATGACATCACCGTTCGGGCTTTCAATAGTGACGGAGCTGGACTCACGCACGTCATTGATAAGGCTTTGTGGAACATCAACGTTGACCCTGAGGTGATCGAGCGAAATACCGCTGACAAGCTTTTTGCCGGGCTGTGCCGTCTCACCGATTTCAATATGACGCTCTGTAACGATACCTGAATAGGGAGCGCGAATGCGCGTATATTCAAACTGCTCCTGCGCCTGCTCGAGACCGGCCCGTGCAGCTTCGTACTTTGCCTGCGCCGCTTTCATCGCTGCTTCAGCCGCATCCATTGTTTTTCTGGAAACGGCCTGCTTTTCATATACGCCTTTTACGCGCGCATGTTCGTCCTGCGCTTCCTTGAGTCGCGCCCTTGCTTCATTGAGCTCGGCTTCTGCCTGCTTCAGCTTTGCTGCAGGCTGCTTGTCATTGAGCCGCACGATAACCTCGCCTTTCTCGACATAATCATCAACATCGAAAAAAACGGCTTCAACCTCGCCGCTGGTCTGCGCTGAAACCGTTGTTTTTTGTACCGCCTCAATGACACCATCGAGTCGATAAATACGCGCAACATCTGCTGCTTCGACCGGCACGGTTTCAAGCCCTGATGCCAGCAACGGGGTTGAACTGAGTAATACAAGAAAAGCCAGGCAGGGTGACAGGTATCTACGCGCATGTATCATGGCATTCATTCCGTATTCAACAATTTAAATCGATAACATGGTCTTGCGGTAATATTGCAGCTCGGCAATCGAATCCTTGATGTCGTCCATTGCCAGGTGGCTCGATTCCTTGTCAAGACCTTCATATATTTCCGGCGCCCAACGGCGCGCCAGTTCTTTCAGGGTACTGACATCGAGATTGCGGTAATGAAAAAATTCTTCCAGCTCGGGCATCCAGCGTGCAAGAAAGCGCCGGTCCTGGCATATGCTGTTACCACACATCGGCGACCTGCCGCGCGGAACGTATTTCTCCAGGAATGCCAGCGTCACGGCCTCGGCCGTTGCCTCGCTCACCGAACTGTTTTTTACCCGATCTGTCAGACCGGATTTACCATGTTGCGTTGTGCACCACTCATCCATCCCCGCAAGCATTTCATCGCTCTGCTTTATCGCCAGTGTTGGCCCCTCTTCGATTATCTTGAGATTCCTGTCGGTCACTATGGTGGCGATTTCAATGATTCGGTCTTCCAACGGGTCCAGCCCCGTCATTTCCAGATCGATCCAGATAAGGTTCTCTGGGTTCTGATGTGACATATATCCTCAATCCCGAAGGGTTTTATGATGTGGTTTCATTGACTAGCCTTGTACAGCTATAAAATAGATAATACCGTTAACTATCGTTATTCTATTCACAAAAGGTCGTTATGCACAGCTTCACAATCCTGTTTCTCGCCATGCTGGCGTTATCCGTGTTAATCAGGACCTGGTTATCCCAGCGGCAAATTTCTCATATCATGGCCCACCGTGCCAGCGTGCCGGGTGCATTTGAAGGCAAGATCAGTCTGGATGAGCACCAGAAAGCAGCTGATTACACGGTAACAAAAACCCGCTTTGGCCGGCTGCCCATGTTGTATGATGCCGGTTTGCTGTTGATCTGGACCCTCGGTGGCGGCCTCGACTGGCTCGATCAGACGGTAACCACATGGGGATTCAGCCCGATCATGACCGGCATCATCGTGATCATCGCTTTCATGCTGATCGCTTCCCTGCTCGAACTTCCTTTTTCAATTTACACCACCTTCGTGATCGAAGAGCGTTTCGGCTTTAACCGCACAACGGTCAAGACATTCATTATCGACATGATCAAGGGCGGTGCGCTTGCCCTGGTCCTGGGCGTGCCACTGTTGTGGATCATTCTCTGGCTGATGGAAAAGTCCGGCGAGCTGTGGTGGATATACGCATGGGCGGTCTGGACCTCCTTCAGCCTGTTTATCATGTGGGTATACCCGACGCTGATTGCGCCCGTTTTCAACAAGTTCGAGCCTCTGGAAGAAGGCAAGACTCTCGAGCGCATCAAGCAATTGCTGCATCGCTGCGGGTTCAGCAGCAATGGCATTTTTGTTATTGACGGCTCCAGGCGCTCATCGCATGGTAATGCCTATTTCTCCGGCTTCGGACGGAACAAACGCATCGTGTTCTTCGATACCTTGCTGAAGATGCTGAATGATGATGAGCTGGAAGCCGTACTCGCGCATGAACTTGGCCATTTCAAGAAAAAACACATCCTGAAAGGCATGTTCATATCCATCGCCACTACCTTTATCGCGCTGGCGGCTCTTGCCTGGTTAATGAAAAATGAATGGTTCTACACCGCACTGGGTGTCAGCACGCCTTCTACCTATATGGCACTGCTGCTGTTTGCCCTGGTGCTGCCGGTATTTACCTTTGTACTGCATCCGCTACTCAGCCTGTTCTCCAGGAAAAACGAGTTCGAAGCGGATGCATTTGCGGCACAGCAGACCCGGGCGGAACATCTAATCCAGGCACTGGTTGGGCTGTACAAGGAGAATGCAAGCACACTGACACCAGACCCGATATACTCTGCATTCTATGACTCGCACCCACCAGCACCGGTTCGAATCGCTCAATTGAATGCTCAATCCTGACAACGGAGACTCCATATGAAGACAGCAATACAAACCATCGTCTTTGCAACACTTGGCTGTTGCAGCTTGATTGTTAACGCAGATGACAGCAGTGACAAGGACAAACTGTTCGAGCACGGTAAAAAGATGCATGAAGATCATTGTTATAAATGCCATACGGACAGCGTATATACGCGGGACAACCGTTTCGTCAAATCACTCGAAGCCCTGAACAAACAGGTCGTACGCTGCAAGGATAATACCGGTGCGTCCTGGTTTGATGAAGACACAGAAGCAGTGGTGCATTTCCTGAATGAGAAATACTATAAATTCTAGAACTTCCACACCGGGCCTGAGTATGAGTCTATTTGCAGACAAACAGTGTGACGCAGAAACGTCACTTTTAACGGACAAGGAAATAGCCGGCCATTTACAGGAAATATCCCCTGAATGGCGACTATCCGAAGACAACAAATCGATCGCTCGCACTTTCAAGTTCAAAAACTATTACGACACCATGGCTTTCGTTAATGTCGTCGCCATGGTGGCCCACCGACAGGATCATCATCCGGATATGACGGTCACCTACAATACCTGTCGAGTTGAATTCAGCACCCACAGTGTTGGCGGCCTGTCCTTGAATGATTTCATCTGTGCCGCCAAAGTCGACGGCATCCTCAAGATCTGATTCCCACGCATGGCAAAACGGCGTTTAACTGAAAGACAGAAGCGTCAGATATCGGCCAAACAAACACAGCTCGCCTCTCAAGCGGATTCCGACACGCACAACGGCACTGTCATTACGCATCATGGCAAGGAACTCATTGTCCGTAATGAAGACGGTGAGGCCATAAGCTGCCAGCTCAGGCAAAATCTTGGAACTATCGTCTGCGGCGACCGTGTCGTTTTCCAGTACCTCGATAACAGCAGCGAGCCGAAAACAGCGGTCGTTATTGCCTGTGGCGAGCGTGGCAACCTGTTGCAGAAAACAGGTTTTGGCGGCAAGGCCAAAGCCGTCGCCGCCAACATCGACCAGGTGATCGTGGTGTGTTCACTCGTACCCAGACCAAACAGCTACCTGATAGACCGCTACCTTGTCGCCACCGAGAACCTGCCGGCTACACCGGTTATTGTCATCAACAAGATCGACCTGCTGGATGAAGAAAATGAACATGTCGTTGATGACATTAATACGATATATGACACCATTGGTTACCGGGTGCTGGAAACCAGCGCACTCAGGAGTACGGGCCTGGACGAACTGCAAGCCATGCTGGCAGGATCAACCAGCATCCTCGTTGGCCTTTCCGGTGTTGGCAAATCCTCACTGGTAAAAGACCTGTTGCCGGACATCGATATCCGCATCGGTGAAATTTCAGAGGCATCCAGAGAAGGCAAGCATACGACCACCGTTTCCACCCAGTACGCACTGCCAACCGGTGGCTATCTGATCGATTCACCGGGCGTCAGGGATTTCTCGCCCATCAATCTTGATAAGGAACAGATTCTGAACGGCTTTATCGAACTCAGACCCTATCGCGGCATGTGCAAGTTTGCCAACTGCAGCCACGGCAACGAGCCAGGGTGCGCGATAACAGAAGCACTTGAAGAAGGCAAAGTAAACCTGCAGCGGGTGAACAGTTTCAGAAAAATGCTGGAAGATAGCGAAGCATAAACCGACCAGGACCAGCAGCACTATTCAACGCAAAGGCGCCAGGACGCTGAGCACGCAAAGAACATAGTAATGATGCTATTCAGGCTACAGGGCAACAGGCAAGTAGTTTGTCAGCCTGAATGAATGAATTTATAAATACTAAATCCGGTTAAACATTCTGCATGCTTTGCGCCTCTGCCAGAAATTATAACGCTGACTATCTAGCGTCGTCCCCTGAAAAATGCCTGCAGCAAGTCACGGCCCTGTTCCGCCAGAACACCACCCGTTACTTTAAATGCGTGGTTGTGTTTAACACTGTTGAGCAAGTCATAGGCACCACCCAGTGCACCCGTTTTGGGATCCGACGCAGCAAACACAACACGTTTAACCCGGGCATGCAGCATGGCACCGACACACATCGGACAAGGCTCAAGCGTGACATACAGTTCGGTGTCGAGAAGACGGTAGTTATCCAGTTTTGCGCCTGCAGTGCGCAGTGCCATGATTTCGGCGTGCGCGGTGGGATCGGAAGAACTTATCGGCCGGTTCCAGCCTTCCGCGATCAGCTCGCCATTCAGAACGATAACTGCACCCACGGGTACTTCGCCGGCAGCTTCGGCCTTCTTCGCCAGCTCCAGTGCATGATTCATCCAGTGTTCGTCATTCATGTTTTTTATTCACCGCAAAAGCGCAGGGTCTTAATATGTTAACCGCTGAAACGCAGCGCAAAAAACCGGGTTCACTCATCCTTCAACCTGTCTTCTATCTCGAGCCACAACTCCTTTGACTTGCCCATGGCGTAACCCCAGGCCTCTGACACAGTAATATTCGGCGGCATCACCAGTTCGTCTGGATTCACGATGGCGTCGATGATGAACGGCCTGTTCGAAGCCAGTGCGCGTTCAATGGCGGGCCTGACCTCATCCGGACGTGTCACACGCACACCTTCGCCACCACAGATTTCGGCGTATTTTGCAAAATCGGGATTGGTCAGGTCGGTTGCAAACCGTGGATAACCTGCCGCCTGCATTTCCAGCTCGACGAAAGAGAACTTGCTGTTATTGAAGATAATCACAACGATCGGAAGATCATACCTTACCGTGGTAATGAAATCGGCCATCGTCATGGCAAAGCCACCGTCACCACACAGCGCAATCACCTGCCGATTCCTGTCGACCGCCTGTATACCCATCGCAGCAGGCATACAGCCGCCAAGCGAACCGTGGTTGAACGAGCCCAGCAGGCGCTGGTCCTGGCGCAGCCGAAGCTGGCGCGCAGCCCAGACGGTCACCGTACCCACGTCGCAAACGAACACGGCATCATCATGCGCAAGATCACCCGCCATTCGCATGATGGATTGCGGGTGTATAACATCCTTTGATCGCCGGATATCGGCTTTCCTGTCCATGCGAAGGTCCCACTTGTTGCGCTTGTCCTGCAAGCCGTCAAGAAACGCGTTGTCGCCCTTCTGCTTCAAGCGCTGCGTGAGTGCGCGTAGTGCTGGCCGTGCGTGCCCGACAAGTGCATGATTGACCGCGCAGCGTCTGCCGATATTGGAACTGCGAATATCGATCTGGATAATATCGACTTCGTCGGGCAAGTATATGCGGTAGGGGAAATCCGTGCCCACCATCAACAGCGCATCGCATTTCTCCAGCGCTTCATTGCCCTGGGGCGTGCCGAGATGGCCAATGCCACCGATCCAGTATGGCTCAGAGTACGGAATGATGTCCGTGCCACGGAGGGCGTGTGTTATCGGCGCCTGCAGCAGACGCGCCACCTCGAGCAATTCATGCCTTGCACCGGTACATCCTGCGCCGGCCAGAATCGTGACCTTACCGGCCCGGTTCAACACCGCTGCGGCTGCATCCAGTGCCTCACCGGAAGGCGACACTTCATGCTGGGGATAAATCATCCTGCGCCTGTCGCCGTTATTCGGTAATTGCTGTGAGATGATATCCACGGGGATGTTCAGATGGGCAACGCCTCCCTGGCTCAGGGCGGTCTGTATCGCCTGTTGTGCCAGTCGCTGAAACTGATCAGCACTTCGAACAACCTGGTTGAACACGCAGACATCATTGAACACGGCTTCCAGGTTCACTTCCTGGTGATAATTATTGCCATACTCGGATTCAGGAACCTGGCCCGTAATCGCGAGCACGGGAGCGTATTCCTTCTTAGCATCATACAGGCCGTTCAATAAATGCAGGCCACCCGGGCCAACGGTACCGGCGCACACTGCAAGTTTACCGGTCAGCTTTGCCTGCGCCGATGCGGCAAACGCACCGGCCTCTTCATGACGAACTGTCATCCACTCGAAGCGACCATCGCGTCGAATCGCATCGACGAACGGATTAAGAGCGTCACCCGTGATGCCGAAAATACGTTCTACACATATACCATGCAGTAATTCCAGTAGTTCATCGCAAAGTGTGTGTGACATTGTTAGCTCCCCTGATTTATCACGTTTTCATAATTACAGCACTGCAATGATTCACGCTTTACATGTTCTTGCTTCAGTTCGCGCAATTCATAACACGCTCGAAGTTACATTGCGGCCCTGCCATTCTGTGTGCCAGCAGACAATCATTCCTCAGCCGTGCCGGCAACAGCAGCCGATGTGTGACCTTGATCGGCGCCTGTATTACATCTGAGCAATCATCAGGTTGCGTTACGTGGCGATTCATTGCGTACACGATCGATCTCGACTAGCGGTTTGAAGCTGTCAGCACGGGCGGCATTCCACCAGTGTGCGTAAGGCGTTTCTTCAGCCGCATCGACCAGTTCGTTTTCTGCCAGAAAGTGCCAGACACGATCAAGTGGCAACGACTGTTTGACCGAGACACGCTGAAATAGATGATGGGGCCGCAATTCGCCGGGATGGTTCAGACCGACCGCCGCCACGATATCAGCAAGCGCTTCCAGCGATCTGGCTTGGAAGTTGGCTGCGCGTTGTGCCTGCACATCCACGACAAGACCGCGCTGGCGTCTCGGATCCTGGGTGGTGATCCCCGTCGGGCAGGTACCGGTATGACAACGCTGCGCCTGGATGCAGCCAATAGAGAACATAAAGGCACGCGCCGCATTGCACCAGTCGGCCCCGATGGCCAGGCATTCAGCAAGCCCGGTCGCGGAATAGATCTTGCCACTGGCGGCAAGGCGCACCTTGTCCCGCAGCCCTGCCCCCACCAGTGCATTACGCACCACTACCAGCCCCTCCTTTAACGGCATGCCAACATGGTTGGAGAATTCGAGTGGCGCCGCGCCGGAACCGCCTTCCGCACCATCGACGACAATAAAATCGAGTACGATACCGGTCTTCAGCATGGCTTTCATCAACGCCATCACTTCGTGTATATGGCCGACACAAAGTTTTAAGCCGACCGGCTTGCCGCCTGAAAGGTCGCGCAAGCTTGCAGCAAACTCGAGCAGTTCGACCGGTGTTGAAAAAGTGGAATGTCCGCGAGGGGAAATGCAATCTTCGCCGACAGGAACTTTACGGGCTTCAGCAATTTCCCGGCTGACCTTCGACGCCGGAAGTACACCCCCATGACCGGGCTTTGCGCCCTGGCTCAGCTTGATCTCTATCATTTTGACCTCGTCCCGCAGTGACTGCTCGCGGAACAGCGCCTCATCAAAACTACCGTTATTGTCACGACAACCAAAGTAGCCGGAGCCTATTTCCCAAACCAGGTCACCACCGTGAACAAGGTGATAGTGGCTGATGCCGCCCTCTCCTGTATCCTGGTAAAAATCACCGATGTGCGCGGCCTTGTTGAGCGCCTCGACCGCTGCTGCCGAAAGCGCGCCGAAGCTCATTGCCGAAACATTCAACAGGGATGCTCTATATGGCTGCGAACACTGCGAGCTGCCGATGTCGATCCTCGGTGATATATCCGGCTGATCACTCGGCTCAATGGAATGCGTCAGCCATGTGTACTCCGTCGCGTCAAGATCCAGCTCGCTACCAAACGGGTGTGTATCGGGTGACTGGTTCGCCCTGGCATAAACAAGGCGACGCGCTTCATAGCTGTATGGTTTACCCTCTTCATCACCTTCAACTACGTAGGCACGCAGGAAGGGCCTCAGATTATAGAACAGCCAGCGCAGCCTGCCGGCAACCGGGTAGTTACGCAATATTGTCCACCGGGTTTGTATCATGTCGTACAAACCGAGCAGCACCACAGGCACAAACAACAACAGGCCAAGCAGCCACCATGTGTTGATATACGACAGCGCAACTGATGCTATACACGCGATCAGTGCAGTGACGGGAATGATGGCGCGTTTGAGGCCATTGGATCCGGTGTAGGCCTGCAATATATTCAGCATCATCTAAACTCGTTGCTTCCTGACAAATAAACCCATGATAGAGAGATTCTGCGCCTGCGTACACACTGGACTGATTAATTCCCGCCCGGTAACCTGTCATGCCAGCACAGTGAAATAGAGCTAATACAGTCAGATACTGATCCTTCTTGCTGGTCTGTCTCGATTCGCACGATTCCGTTTCGATGCGCTTGTTCCGCGAATTCATGATTCATCCAACAGTCAGCCGTGTTCAGGCCAACGCAATAAGGCATGCGAACTTATTCCATATACAGACCAGGACTTCGATGCCGGTCCTCGATACTTTCTTCAGAATAACGCCGGCATTAAACATGACTCGCATCCGGAGGTATTTCCACCCAGGGCGCCTTGAATTCGAGCATGATGTGCCGGCTTCGGGTGGTACTGGCAGCGGTTTCTGTATGGCCGATGCGTACGGGTAGACCCGTTGCGGCCAACGCGGATCCGACACCCACAGCGGTCAGCCGCATTCGCCACAGAAATATCGCGCACCGCGGGGTACGCTTCAATGTGTTGGTATTGGCATCGTGCTTTGATTACCCTCTAATAGCAAAAATCAGGTAAAATAACGCGTTTTTTGTACGCACCTGGCGGTGCGCATTGCAGATTGCAGTGTCAGTCAGTGGGAGGGGCTGGCATGGATTATTTATTCACACCTCCCGTTGATTAATTAGTAGAGGTAGATTATGAGTGATGCACCAAAAACCAGACCCAAGGTTCCCGAGGGCGAATCACGCTTTGTGATCACGCGTCAGAAAGAGGCGAATGAGAAAGGTTACGTCGGCTACGAAACCATCTGGAAATCGTTCCAGAAAGAAGTTGAATATACCACTCCAAAGCGCCCTTGAGCACAAGCGCCGCGCGACCCTGTCCGGGCGCGCGGCCACAGATATTCCCTGTTGAGATTTTGCCGTTGTCGTTGTGACAGCAATACCCTGTCAGATCGGGACTGTGGTACCCCCGGAGATATCCGGTCCTTGTTCAACCTTGCCGCCGGCCTGAATTTCCTCATCAGTGGCGTCGCGCACGGTCAGTATATCGAGCTTGAATATTACTTTCCGGCCGCAAAGGGGATTGTTGCCGTCGATAGTGATGATGTCACCGGCAATACGGGTTACCAGGAAAGTCTTGGTCTGTCCCTTGTCGTTTTCCATCAGAATGGAAGTGCCGACCTCGCGGTATTCTTCCGGCACGTTGTGGATGCTCTCGTTGATGACCAGTGATTCGTCCCTGGGGCCGTAAAGCTGGTTGCAGTCGATCGGGACTTCGATCGTATCGCCAACCTGCCTGCCTTCGAGTTCTTGCATTACGGCCGGCGCCAGTACCTCGTTGACACCATGGACGTAACCCAGAGGGTACTCGACCTCAGTTAACACGCTGTCAGTCTTGGCGTCGATAACCTGGTACTTCAGTTCGACGTACTTGCCATTGGTGATGATGTCTTTAATGATCTCTGTCATGATTGCCTCAATAGTGGTCTCTTTGTACTAGGGCCTGTTACTGCTATGCGGATACCCAGCGTTGGCCCTAAAAGATGGAAGCGGCGAAGATACGCACTTCACCCCTTTCGTAGCCGATCACCATCCGGCCCAGCCATTCACCTTCCTTCTTGGTACTCCTGACCCGGTACAGGCATGTGACATGCTGGCCGCGACGGATGAACCCCAGGAAGTCACAGTTCGGGTCCAGGTTACGCGTCAGCTCGCTTTTGGCGAACTGCTTGCCGACTTCCACCTCGTTGAGACCGAGCAGAAGATCGTACGAGAATTTCTTGACGAAATTGCCGTACTGCCCCTTGTTGGAGTATTCGATCAGTTCCTCCCACATCGGATTCGCAATATCCAGAAGTTCCTCATCGGTATGGTCAATGATGTTCTTGAATGCTTCTTCAGTCTGTTCGCCAGCTTCGGTTGTCATAGTCATCTCTCTGTCGAGTCGATTCCAGCCCGTATTTCTCACCAGATGGACGAGCCCTCGCTTGATCTTTGAATCCACAAAAAATATTGCTCAGTCGGAAATACACACTGTTATTCCGCTCCTTCGCAAAATTCCTTGTGACAAATCCGTCTGGAACGGATTTGGACCGCAATGCGGCCCCGAAGGGGTGAAATACAGGGATGTATTTCATCAATCCAAATCTCTGCGCGATCATCTCGCCCCCTGGTTAGAAATGTGGGCTAGGTTTATCATAAATGAAAAAAGACCAACATATGTTGATCTTTTTCCGGTTCTGCCTGGAGGCCGAGAGGCCCTGCGTAAGCAGGGCACCCGGTGTGGCATTCCAGTTAAGCAGCTTCTTCCTCTGCTTCATCCACGAGGTGGTAGCAAGGTGCCTTTTCCATGGTGTATTCGCCGGTGTTGGGATCACGACGGGATACTGTCAGTACGTGCCAGTTGTCGTCATCCACCTTCAGGGCGTCACCACGGTAATAGTAACCCGGCCAGCGGGTTTCCTTGCGGAACAGGGTGTGTTGCATCACGGACTCGGAGGTGAGGTGACGATGCTTGACTTCCCATGCACGCAGCAGTTCGTGGATGTTCTCTGCAGCGATCTTCTCGAGATCCTCTTCCAGGATCTTCATCTTCTTCAGACCGATTTGCAGCAGCTTCTCGTTGGTCATGTAGTTCACCGTAACACCACCGGCGTACTCGTCCATAAGCTTCTGCAGGCGGTCCAGTGCCTGGCGCGGGTTGATGTAGTTCGGGTTGACCGAACCCGCGGTGATCTCGTTGCGGAATATACGGTAGTGCTCCATCGGCTTGTAGATCTCTTTCTTGCGCTTTTCGATCTGCTGCTGGGACACCGTGATGCCTTCAGCCTTGCCGTCGTCGATGTACTTGCAGGCCGCTTTGGCTGCGAGACGACCTTCCGTGAAGGAGCCCGAGGAGAATGCGTGCGGCGTACCACCGACGGCATCACCGGCACCGAACAGGCCTTCAACCGTGGTCATGCGATTGTAGCCCCAGAAGTACTCGTCTGGAGAGATATCCTCAGGACCTGAACACCATGCTCCACAGCCGGTCGCGTGGGAACCCATGACATAAGGTTCGGAAGTCGTCAGTTCCGGGTTCTCGTACTTGGGATCCACGTCAGTCGCAGCCCAGAGTACGGCCTGCCCAACGGTCATGCCCAGGAAGTTGTGCCAGCCGATTTCTTCCAGATGCGGATCCTGGAAGGCTTCCATGGTAACCATGTGGATCGGACCACGACCAGCGTTAACCTCTGAGATCAGCGCATGGTTACGCAGGCAGGTCGGAATCGGACGGTGTGTCGCATGAGACGCTTCCGGATCCAGGTATTCCTTGCCAACCATCTTTTGCAGTTCAGGGAACCACTTGGATTCGTACTCTTCGCCCAGGCAGTTCTGAGTGTAGGTCTTGAGGTGCAGGAAGTAAGCGCCGACCGGGCCGTAGCCGTCTTTGAATCGAGCCAGTACGATACGGTTTTCCATCTGGGTCATCTTGGCGCCAGCACCGATCAGCAGACCGTATGCAGAACCAGAAGACCAAGGGGCGTACCATACACGACCGGCACCTTCACCGACTGAGCGCGGCTTGTAGATGTTTGACGCACCACCAGCACCGACGATAACAGTCTTCGACTTGAATACGTGGTAGTTACCGGTACGTACGTTGAAACCGACAGCACCGGCAACGCGGTTTTCCTTGGACTCGTCCATCAGCAGGTGCGTAACGCAGATACGGTTGTAGACCTTGTCAGCTGATTTCTTCGCAGCTTCAGCAACGATCGGCTTGTAAGACTCACCATGGATCATGATCTGCCAGCGACCTTCACGCTGGTAAGCACCGGTCTTAGGGTTGCGCATCAGCGGCAGACCCCATTCCTCGAACTGGTGAACCGCCGAGTCAACGTGGCGAGCCATGTCGAACAGCAGGTCTTCACGGACCATGCCCATCAGGTCGATACGCGCGTAACGGACGTGGTCTTCCGGATTGTTCTCACCGAAGCGGGTTCCCATGTAACAGTTGATCGCGTAGAGGCCCTGCGCCACAGCGCCGGAACGGTCGATGTTCGCCTTCTCGGCGATAACGATTTTCTTGTCCTGACCCCAGTAACGGGCTTCCCAGGCGGCACCGGTGCCACCGAGACCTGCACCGGCGACCAGGATGTCGATATTATCTTCTACGATAGTTTTGTAAGCCATTAGTAGTACACCCCTGCTTTTAATTTCAGGCCATTGGACTCGAGGGTGTGGATATCACCGTCGTCGAGGCGAATGTATTTGGGTTCATTGAACAGGAGCTGGCTGTCGCGTTGCTCCTGGGTAGGTGCCGGCGCATCGGCCAACTGAGGAATGCAAGTACCCCAGGGCTTGGTCGTGATCGGCGCAAGCAATTCCATGTCTTTTTTGCCGTTGCGGAACTTGATGCGCCAGGCGATGACGCCTTTTTCTTCATCACGTTTCACGCGTACCGAGTGGCCCAGCGGCGCGAAGTCCGCATAGCCGCGAACGTCGATCGCCTGATGCGGGCAGGCCTTGACGCAGGAGTAGCACTCCCAGCACATATTCGGTTCGATGTTGTAGGCACGGCGGGTGACTTTGTCGATGTGCATGATGTCCGACGGGCAGATATCGACGCAATGACCACAGCCGTCACAACGAGTCATGTATACAAAAGTTGGCATTGTAAGTTCTCCTTACTCTCGAAGGTTAATTAGTAGTGACGTGGGGCTTCACGGTTAATACCAGGACCCATGTTTGGCGGATTTGTTCCCATGTACTCGGGGATGTCCGGGAATCTCTTCTGAACGGCCGGATCAACAAGATCATAATCATCGGGCAGGTTCTCTCTTGAACCATCTGCCTTGATGATTTTCTTCTGGTAGGCCGCAGCAGGCTTGAAGAACATGTGCGCGAACTTGGACCAGAAGACAGTGCCGAAGAGTACGGTGCTGGATGCGATGAACAGTACGAAGAACAGCATGTTGACCGTGTTGACACCCATGGTGAACGACCACAGCAGGCCGAAAGTCGCCGTGCTGAGCAGGCCAACGATGAAAAGATCACCGCGTCCGTTGAAGTTGTACCACTTCACGCCTTCAGAGGCGACGTCGACACGAATGTCGAACCAGAACCAGTAGCCTCCGAAGCAGAGGGCCAGCGCGCCCAGATGCCAGAGAAGGGGCCAGATACCTGCAGCGGGTTCAGTCGGGTAGCCGAAAATCAAAACCGCAGTGCTGACAACAAACAGGACGAATCCGTACATCGTGAACAGATGAGAGATACGGCGTTTGCTGTTCTTGAACTCTGAAGAGGTGAGCACCTCGTTAGCGACAGTCTGAACCGCCAGCGATGCTTTTTCGCCACCGCTCAGGGTGCGCTTGGCATCTTTTTGTGCTCTTTTCGAGTTTTGGAAAAAGTACTCGGCGCTTTTCTTGTGCATCATATCCAGGATGGTGCCGCCGATTACCAGCAGAACCATGAGGATGACGTATCCCTGCATTATGTCAGGGGAAATGACAGCCGAAAGTTCGGAGAAAGGGTTAGTGCTGAACATGTAGTGTGCTCCTTAGCGGGCTTTAGAAATCTGTAATTAAGGGTCAATAGCGACAGAGAAGTATAAACCGTGCCACATGCGACGGCTAATCAAGTTATCTGCATGTGGTATAAAAATTTTGTATTACGAAAAGCATCACCAACCCTATGTCACTTTCGAGGCTTATGGCCCGGTCGACTATTGCGACGCGGTCAGTGCACCTGCCAGCCCTTTTGCAGGTGGCTCTTTTCAAAGGTGTAATATGAACGCCTGGAAGCAACTTAGTAAATATATACAAAGAGATAACAAGAGGGTTATTAATTTCTGTTATCGGCTCAGCTGATATATGAGCCGTTGATTATCTCGTGAAGACCTGTACCGTATGTGAAGCAGTAATAACGCTGCCCGGTGCTGGAATAAAGGGACGCGGGACGCGGGAATCGCTCATCGCGTCTGTTCAGGGTCAATACCGGGTATCGCTTATCGTTAAAACACACCCTGCCGGCATGCCAATCGATCGTCCTGCTTTCCCGGAAGGTCCCTGGCCAGGATTGAAGGGAAGCCTCGATTCCGAACCCGACTCCTGTTGCTATCTTCAAGGATAGCGCGCGTTCAGTCGGTATCGGTAAACAGACCCTCTGACAGAACGATTGAAAGATAGGGTGCATAGGTCAGCACGACGCCCTGCAGAAGCCCAAGGCCGCCAAAAACGTCCGACAACCGATCGAGCAACGCCTCGTTACGAGGGTCCACCGCTATCGATTCCAGTACATCGATGAGCGGTACGATATCATCCTCGGCAACATACTGTTTCAGCATCATAATGGAGATTTCGATCTGCTGAGCATCGATAATCCTGGATGGATTACTCATTAATGCGCCTTTGCGTTGTCCTTCTCCTGGTTGGGCCTATCACTTGCCTCATCGCCGGCCTGGCCGGTCATCTCGATCATTTCGGAAACTTCGAGGGTGCCGTCTATCTCGAGGAACGGACACGACTGTGCGGCATTCAGCGCCTCTTCCATCGAGCCCATCCTGATGATACTGAGACCCGACATCGCACTCATGCTACCGGACGAGACAGTACCGTCCGGTTGCACCACATGCGTCTCCTTGAAAGGGATTGCCGGGCTGACGACTGCGTCGCCCAGCGAATCCAGCCATTGCTGATAGCGCTGAAAATGCTTCTGCCCTTCTTCAGGGTCAGCAGGGAGCTGCCCCCCGAGGTAGACGAAGATATATTGCGGCATACTCATCGGTCTCCATGAGATTGTACGTGAAGCGCAATTCTAAAGGATATTGCCAGCCCGGGCAGGTTAAATCTTCGTGCAGAAGCCGAAGTTTCCGCCCTGCCGCTCCGGCAGCGTGTCATGCCTGTAGCGGAATGAGAATGATCAACGTCTTTTCCCGACGACTCATGCCGTCCTGTTCCGCTCGGGTCCGGAGCGCTGAGCCCCTCTCCTTTTGCTTAAAGAATCAGCTGAACAGCTTTTTCAATGTCAGGTGAACAAATTCATTGGTGTAGGAATTTTCACCGCAATGAATTAATACTTCCTCGTCCGCGCGGAAGGTCAAGTAGGGCCTGACCTCAAGACCGTCAGATTCGATTGCTGCCATATCATCGATGATACTGGCTATGCTGAAGGTGATTTTCGCGACATT
>JASFVM010000002.1:0-27189 GCA_050049835.1 Gammaproteobacteria bacterium | reverse complement strand
CCTTGCCCTCCAAGGCGCCTATCAGAAACACGTCGAAAGCCTTGATCGCCTGGGCGTTGAATCGCGCCTGGTACGCAAATCCAATGAACTGGTTACGTGCGACGGCCTGATCATTCCCGGTGGTGAATCGACCACAATGAGCCTGATGATCAGCGAGTCAGGCATGTATCAGCCGTTATGCGAATTTGCCAGGAGCAAGGCAGTCATGGGTGTATGTGCAGGTATGATCATGATGGCTGAAACAGTCGATGATACGCGTGTGACACCGCTGGGCATATTGCCATTCCGCGCGTTACGGAACCACTACGGCCGTCAGGTCAACAGCTTCACTGCCGACATCCAGCTTGCCTTTGATACCAGCAGAAAACCGCTGCATGCACACTTCATACGCGCACCAGGTATCACCGATATCGGCGAAGGCATAGAAATTCTGGCGAGTTACCACAATGAAATCGTGATGATCGGTAATGGCAGGCATGTTGCCCTGTCATTTCATCCTGAACTGACAGCAGATACAAGAGTTCACGAATACTGGCTGCAGAAATTTGATTGATCAAGACTGCTGATTCGGTTTTAGCAGCGAGACGTTATTTTTCTGCTATCAACATATGTCTGAAATCAAAGCCAGAAGCGGATTTTTCACATCAGCCATCCAGTCCCGCCTGCTTGAGTGCGGTCAAAAAGCGTTCAAGATCATTTGTTTCCTGGAAGGGAAAGGCCTGTTTTATTCTTTCAAGGTTGAAATCCGGATTGAGCGCCAACACCTGCTCAGACTCCCACTGTGCATCTTCAAGCCGATTGGCTTTCACATAGGCCGCCGCCAGCCAGACACGCATGCGCTCTGATGACGGATTACTTTCAAGCCCTTGCTCTAAAGCTGCTATCGCTTCATCATAACGCTCCAGTATGAAATAAGCCTGTCCCATGTGAAAAGGATAATTATATGGGTGATGTGGATTAAGACGCATAGCCACCTTTATTTTCTCCAATCCTTCTTCAGCCTGTCCTGTGTAATACAATAATGTCGCAAGAAGAACATAGGCATTGGCGTAGCTGGAATCGTACTTCAGTGCTTTTTCAGCTTCATTCTTTGCACGTGCATACTGACCAAGCTCCCTGTACACAAGCCCGGTAACAAAATATGCAACAGGCAGTGATTTATTTCTCGATAGCGCATTTTTTGCAGACACCAATGCAAGCTCCAGTGAAGTCTGGCGATTCAGGCTCCATCCGTTCATAGCATCAAATGCATAGGTCCAGGCAAGCATCGCGTGCGCCATCGCAAAATCATCATCCAGCTCTAACGCCTTCTGGTATAGATCACGCGCCTTCTGGTTTTCCCTCTTACTCGCATAGCGGAAAAAGCGGTTACGACCATGTAAAAAATAATCATAGGCCTCTACACTTGCTGTGCGATTACCAGAAATACTATGCGAGCGCATACTGATGGCGAGTGATGTGATAATGCTGTCTGTTATTTTGTCCTGCAAGGCAAATACATTACTTAGTTTGCCATTGTAGCTATCTGCCCAGACAATCCTGCTGTCATCTGCGCTAATTAATTGAGCATTCAATCGTAGTTTTTCATCTGCATGTCGTACGGAGCCATGGAGAATGTAACGCACACCCAGATCACGTGCGATCATGCGCAAATCAGCTTGACTATCCTTGTAAAGAAATGTCGAATCACGAGCTATCACGAACAAACCAGGATTTTTTGCCAGCTGTGTAATCAAATCATCTGTCATGCCGTCAACAAAATATTCCTGCGCCGGATCTCCACTCAGGTTGTTAAATGGCAAAACAGCAATCGTGTAGGATTCAGACACTGACTGATTGTCTTCTTTTTGAATGTTAGTGAAATAGAGCACTAACGAGAGCACCAAAGCAGATACAGCAACAATTACCAAAAGGCCAGTCCTGTGCTGTGTGTGCGATATTGGGAAATTATTAGATGTTGAACGCACATCACTATCAGCCTGCTCCCTGACTGTTGCGACTAACCGATAGCCTTTTTTGGGGACAGTTTCGATGATACGCGGCTGACGAGCATCATCGCGTAATATCTTGCGTAGCTTGCGCATCGTACTGGTTAGCGCATCGTAACCAACAATGCGTCCTTTCCAGATTTCACGCTCTAACTCTTCTCGACTAACTACATTCCCGGGATGTTTTGACAGGTACACCAGCACATCCATCATCCGTGGCTCCAATCTGACTTCCTTGTGATCGAATAAAACGATCCCGTTAGCCGGGTCAACCAGCATGTCACCGAGCAGAAACGGTGTGTCTCTATTCATCGAGTATGCACACTCCGGCTGACACGATATATCAAGTCGTCAGATAAAAGTCAGATAAAAATCATAATACGTCCATAACAAATGAAAGACGAGCATTTAGGCTCAATTCATCGAATGTGAATTAACAGAATACAGGTAAGCGGGGGAACTAAATCATGAATATTTTCAGATACTTAATCATATTCTACCTAATGAGTATCACAACAGCACACCTGTCACCAGCCGCTGCTGATGAGTTCGACTACCCATTGAAACAGGTGACCAGCAAGATTCAGGTTATTTTCGGTCCACTGGACTTGCCTGACAATAAAAATCGTGGATTTCGTAACAACGTCATCATTGTTAACACAAGCGAGGGGATTGTACTGATGGATCCTGGTGGCAGCGCATGGTCCGGTGAAATGGTTGCTGAAAAAATCAAGATGATTTCTGACAAAGCAGTCGTTGCAGTATTCAACTCACATGCTCATGGCGATCACTGGCTTGGCAATGAGGGCATCAAGCGTCATTTTCCCGATGCTGTCATATATGGTCATCCAAAGATGAAAGCACGATTAGAGAGAAATGATGGATTATTCTGGCTGGAAACCATCAACCGAATCACGGAAAACACTGCAGATGGAAAACATGTCGTCGCACCTGACAGAGTTGTTAATAATGGTGATGTAATAAGCGTGGGCGATACAGACTTTCGCATCATCCACACTGGAAAAGCTCATACAGATAATGACATCATGATAGAAATCATTGGTGAGAATGCGTTATTTGTGGGAGACATTGTTCGTGACCGTTTTCTTGGGCTTATGGAAGAAGATTCAAGTTTCAAGGGCAATATTGAGGCCATCGATAAAATTGTATCCATGGATTACAAATACTACATTCCAGGTCATGGCAGTATAGGTAGTGTTGATATGCCACTTGTTTACAGTGCATACCTGAAATCTCTTCGCAATGCTGTAAGAGAGCTCTATGATGTAGGAATGGAAGACTACGAGATGAAGCCGCAAATTATTAATGCTCTTGCTGACTATAACGACTGGACTGGATTTGATATGCGACTTGGGGCACACATCAATCGTGTATACTTAGAGATCGAACAGGAAGAATTTGAATAGTCAGGCCCAAGTACGGATTCTTGCCTGGTTATCGAATGCCTGCTTTGTATATTGCACTACCTGTTGAACAAACAGAATGTTTTACAGATATCAGACGCGTATGTATATCCGGCTTTGTGTTGGAGTCGTTGCCCCGGCTCCCATATATACATACTACCTGTTAATAATATCAACCTTACACTGACGATCCGAAATAGTTTGACAGGCGTCTTTTAGTCGCGCGTAATATTAGAGATAGCTGACAGCCTCTTTTGGGTCGTTCCTCAACTCAGATGCGTACACGGATCAGTTAAATGGAACCTTGTCTGTTAGACACAGGATTCTTCAGTCGAATGAATCAACCACATTTCGAATCGCCGCAATTCAGACAGGTCATGCAACCATCCATGCTGATCACCGCCCTGGTGTGACATTTCATACACAACTGTGAGTTGGGTGGAAACTCACCATCCGATTTTGCCTCCGTTGCCTGGCCGCTGGCATGGATAGCTTCATATTCCCTGCGCTTGGCATCGAGAATCTCTCTCTGGCACTCATCGATTTCCTTGTCTTCAATCATGCCGATCATTTTCATGTGGCATTCGATCGCATCGCCGATTTCTGCCACCAGCGACGGCTTGTATTTACCGCCCTTCTTGAAATAACCACCTCGAGGATCGAAAACACTGCGCAGCTCGTCGACCAGAAAAGTCACGTCGCCGCCTTTTCTGAATACCGCCGAGATGATTCGCGTCAGTGCCACGATCCACTGAAAGTGGTCCATATTTTTGGAGTTGATGAATATCTCGTAGGGTCGACGCATTTCATGCTCGGTTCCCTGGTTCAGAACAATATCGTTGATCGTTATGTATAACGCGTGCTCGGACTGGGGTGTCTTGATTTTGTAGGTCGAGCCAAGCAACATTTCCGGACGCTCGAGCTTCTCGTGCATCTGGATGATTTCAGCAGTAGAAGATTCAGGCTCAGCATCCCGGTTTTTTGCTGATGTTTCTTCGATCCTGTCCTGTTGATCTGCCACTTTCTGGTCATCAAGCACCTCATAGCCCACAATTTTCCTGTCTATTTCAATAGCCATTCAAATCACCTTGTATTATTTTAATAATCGCTCCAGTAATACCGGTGTTGCACACCGTCAGATCGCGTTGATTTAAAATTTTCCGTAGTAGCCTTCTTTCAGCGCATCATACAGATTGGCTGCAGTGTGTATTTCACCGTCGTAGACAATTTCCTCATTGCCCCTGACTTCAATGATCGTCCCGTCCTCCAGGGAGAACCGGTAGATCGTGTTTTCAAGATCCCTGTCTTTTACCAGCACGCCCTGGAATGCTTCCGGGTTGAAACGGAACGTCGTGCACCCTTTCAGTTTCTTTTCATAGGCATAGAGATAGATGTCCTTGAAATCCTCATAAGGGAAGTCAGTTGGAACATTTGCTGTTTTGGAAATGGACGAGTCGATCCACTTCTGCGCTGCCGCCTGGATATCAACATGTTGTTTAGGCGTCACATCATCCGAGCTGATGAAATACTCCGGCAGCTTCTCTTCTTCCTTATCGGAATACGGCATCGCGTTGTTGTTGACCAGCTGCCTGTAGGCGAGCAGCTCATAGGACCAGACATCGACTTTTTCCTTGCTCTTCTTGCCTTCGCGTATGATGTTGCGTGCATAGTGGTGCGCGAAGCTCGGCTCGATGCCATTGCTGGCGTTATTGCCAATTGACAGTGCAATCGTTCCTGTGGGTGCGATCGAGCTGTGATGAGTAAAGCGGGCGCCGGTTAATTCCAGCTGTTTAACCAGCTCGGGATCAACCTCGGCTATCCTCTGCATGTATCGGCTGTACCTGGCATGCAGCACCTTGCCTTTGATGCTGTCACCTTTTTTCCAGCCATCATCCAGCATCTCCGGTCTGCGCCTCAGCATTTCGGCGGTTACCTCGAATTCCTGCTCGAGCAATGGTGCTGAACCCTTTTCCCTGGCCAGCTCGAGCGCACATCGCCAGCCGGTCAACGCGAGTTCACGAGTTACTTTTTCAGTAAATTCGAGTGATTCTTCGGAGCCGTAGCGCATACCAAGCATGGTTAGTGCGGATCCGAGTCCGAGGTAGCCCATGCCGTGCCGACGCTTGCTTTCAATTTCCCTGGCTTGTTGTTCCAGCGGCAAACCGTGAATCTCGACCACATTATCAAGCATGCGGGTGAACACCCTGACGACTTCTTTGTAGGTCTCCCAGTCAAAGCGGGCCTTGTCTGTGAACGGGTGAGCTACCAGCTTTGTAAGGTTAATGGATCCCAGCAGACAGGCACCGTATTCAGGCAGCCCCTGTTCACCACAGGGATTGGTTGCACGTATTTCTTCACAAAACCAGTTATTGTTCAGTTCATTGTATTCATCAATGAGAATGAAACCGGGCTCCGCATATTCGTAAGTGGAAGTCATGATGACATCCCACAGGCGGCGTGCAGGCAGGGTCTTATATACCTTGCAGGCGACCTTGCCCGATTCGTCGGTAATGTAATTGGTTTTAACAGGCCAGTCCCGCCATATCACCTGCTCGGCGTCATGCAAATCGATCTTGCTGGCCTTCACTTCTTCTTCTGTAACCGGGAATGCCAGCTTCCAGGGCGCATCGCTCTTGACAGCTTCCATGAATTCAGTGGTAATCAACAAAGACAGGTTGAACTGGCGCAGCCTGCCGGGCTCACGTTTGGCACGGATGAAATCGATTACATCCGGATGACCAACATCAAAGGTGGCCATCTGCGCGCCGCGGCGCCCACCCGCCGATGAAATGGTGAAGCACACCTTGTCATAGATATCCATAAAAGACAGCGGCCCGGATGTCACTGCACCCGAGCCGGAAACATAGGCGTTATTAGGCCTCAGTGTTGAAAATTCATACCCTATACCTGCACCCGACTTAAGGGTCATGCCAGCTTCATGGACCTTTTGCAGGATATCGTCCATCGAATCATTGATCTTGCCTGACACAGTACAGTTGATCGTTGATGTCGCAGGTTTATGCTCCCGTGCGCCGGCATTCGAAATGATGCGTCCGGCCGGAATGGCACCATGCTTCAACGCCCATAAGAATCTGTCGCACCAATGCTCTTGCTTATCCGATGTGGTTTCAATATCAGCGAGGGCACGTGCGACACGTGCGAAAGTGTCATCAATAGACTGATCAATGGCTTCGCCACTGGCGGATTTAAGCTGGTATTTTCGCTGCCAGATATCAATCGATGCCGGTTGCAAAGGGATCTCAACCAGAAGATCAGTCTCATTATTATGCGGGTGGTTTACCGCGCTCATTGGCTATCTCCTTGAAAACTCTGGCATCATGAATACCAGATATAGTGTGTTTTTGTTTTTATGTCACTATATCTTGTGGATATTAGCCCATACATATACATTTTGTCCAATATAACGTGTTTTCGATCCGACTGTTAAAAAATATCTCCTGGACTGGACGCACCTGATGGCGCACGATCGGGCAAAATGATATTTTTACAGCAGATTATTTTGACTGCAATCGGACACGGATTGCATCTTCCAGATCCAGTTCTTCCAGGTGCGATGACATCTCGCGTAATGACTGTTCTATTTCAGGAAGTATAATATTTTCCAGTGCGCGGGAGCGGCGCTCGGTAATTCGATATTCGGCAAGCAAACGGTAGAGATTTCCGGTAACGCCGGCAAGAGCGGCACTTTTAACCACAATCTCAGCGAACAAGCGGGCACAGTTATCGGCTTTTAGTGACGGGTTGGCCGGTGTAGTGCTGATGTCAGGAATCTTATCCATAACGAGTTCGGTTGTAACCAGCTTCACCCCCATAAAGTTCCTGAGACTCTGTTTGTACCCGGCACCTTCAAAATCTATGGGAGGATAGACCTGCAGTCCATCAAGACCATGATGCATAACGGCTTTCTGCATCGCATCCCTAGCTTCTGTCTGCAAGTTGTCGAGCTCCTTTCTTGACTCCTGATAGATGCGTAACTGGCGAAGCAGCTCTGACACCAGTAACAAACGCTTTTCATCAAGAAAAACATAAGCTTCCCTGACGACAGCCTGCTCGTTTTTCAGTTCGAGAACAGCAGCCTGTGTTGGAGCCCTGGCTGAGCCGATCATGCCGTTGTCTCCGTTTCGGCATCCAGCGTGATGTATTCCTCGATCTGTCTGTCATTGAGACGATACAGCTCGGTTGCGGGCAGCATACGTAACAATTTCCAGCCGATCTCCATTCCGGCTTCGAGGCTGCGCATACTCTCCTGCTTGATAAACTCGCTCTCGAACTTGTCACCGAAGTCCAGAAACTTGCGATCAGCCTCGGTCAGTCCTTCACGTCCAACAACACTTGCCAGTACGCGTACATGTACTGCACGCGCATAGGCTGCATAAAGCTGGTTCGCGAGATCAGGGTGATCCCTGTGGGTAAATCCTTCACCGGTGCCATCTTTCATCAAACGAGAAAGACAGGGCAATACTTTTACCGGAGGGTAGACATCGGCGCGGTCGAGCTCACGATCAAGAACGATCTGCCCCTCGGTTATGTAGCCTGTCAGGTCGGGTATCGGGTGGGTGATGTCATCCGATGGCATTGTCAGGATAGGTAACTGCGTCAACGAACCAGCCACGCCCTTGATGCTACCGGCTCGCTCATACAGTGTTGCCAGGTCAGAGTACATGTAACCGGGGAATCCTTTGCGACCGGGTACTTCACCATGGCTTGCCGATACTTCACGCAGTGCTTCACAGTAGTTTGTCATATCTGTCATCAATACAAGCACGTGCTTGCCTTGCTCAAATGCAAGATACTCGGCGGCAGTCAGCGCATAACGCGGACACAATAGTCGTTGTGTACTCGAATCAGATGCGAGGTTAAGAAACAGCAGGGTATGTTCCAGTGCGCCACTGGCTTCCATTGCTGCACGAAAACCTTCAGCCGTGTCATAGGGTACGCCGATAGCAACAAAAACCATCGCGAATTCATCTTCTTCGGTAGCGTCTCTACTGCTTGTTCGCAGGTGTGCCTGATGAGCTATCTGGATCGCGAGCTGGTCATGCGGCAGACCGGCACCTGAGAAGACAGGTAGTTTCTGCCCGCGCACCAGACTGTTCATGATATCGATGGTAGATATGCCGGTTTCAATAAAATCGGCCGGTCTGTCACGTGCTGCCGGGTTGATCGAGAATCCGTCGATACGCAGTGTCTTTTCGGCCGGAACCGGTGGGCCATCATCAATGACACGTCCGACACCATCAAAGATGCGGCCAGGCATTTCCGGACCGACGGCAAAAGTTAATGGCTCGCCGAGAAAACGAACGCGCGTATCTTCGATGCCAAGTCCGGCAGTTGACTCGAGCACTTCCACGGTGAGCATATCTTCGTCTATTGCCGAGACACGTCCTAGACGAACGTTACCTTTCTCATCTTCAACCTCAACAGCCTCGTGCAGGCCAACATTAATGGTGCGTTTGAGAAACAACAGCGGGCCTTCCAGCCGGGTAGCTGCCCCGTCAGCATAAATATCAGCTTTCATCTGCTGCAGTCTCCTGCCTTGATTGTCGCATCAGGTCTGTAAATGCACTTTCGAGCTCTTTGGCCAGATCTTCATATCTCTCCAGCTCATCCTCCCCGAGCTCCTCGCCCATGCGCATGATGTTGCGCATCACCGGCAAGCTGCTGATAACATCGATACTGACCGCTGCATTGATGGCGTCTTCGGAGAGCCTGATAAAACGGTTGATTACCTGCATCATCGCTATCTGACGTTCGGCTGAACAAAAGCGGTCAACTTCTGAAAATGCCGACTGGCGGAGAAACGCTTCATTGATCAAGCCTGCACAAAGCAGTACGTGTTGCTGGCGCGGCGGCAGTGCATCCTTGCCGATGATGCGAGCCATGCGTTCAAGTCGTTCCTGCTCTTCAAGCAAGGCGAGAAAGCGCTGGCGCTGACGATCCCAGTTGGGATGTCCTTGCTGGCTCCAGAAATGCTTCAGTGCTTCGGTATCACGCGAGTACGATTGCAGCGGGTGTATTGCCGGGTAAAAGCGAGCCTGCGCCCTCGCCGGATCCAGTCCCCAGAAACAGTGCACATATCGCTTGGTGTGCGTCGTTACCGGTTCGGAGAAGTCAGCAGAAGGCGGACTCACTGCACCGATAATAGTGAGCGAGCCCACATTGCCGGAAAGTGCATAAACATGCCCTGCCCGCTCATAAAAATCAGCCTGCCGACTGCTGAGGTAGGCAGGATAGCCTGCCTCGCCCGGCAACTCTCCGAGTCGACCTGATATTTCTCGCAACGCTTCTGCCCAGCGACTGGTTGAATCCGCCATTAAGGCAACGCGTAAACCCATATCGCGGAAGTATTCACCGACGGTCACGGCAGTGTAGATACTTGCCTCGCGTGCGGCTACCGGCATATTGGAGGTATTGGCGATAATAACAGTTCGTTCCATCAGGGGACGGCCGGTTAGCGGGTCTTCAAGGGAAGGGAAATCGTGCAGTACACCGGCCATCTCGTTACCTCGCTCCCCGCAGCCAACGTAGATGATCACATCAGCATCACACCACTTCGCCAGGGTCTCCTGTAATACCGTCTTGCCTGTGCCGAAGCCTCCCGGCATTGCCGCTCTTCCGCCGCAACCAATGGGAAATATACTGTCAATGATCCGCTGTCCGGTAAATAACGGGCCATTTATAGGTCTGCGCTGAAAAACAGGGCGCGGTTGTCTGACCGGCCAGTAATGGCTCATACTGAGTTCACGAATTCCGCTTTCACCGCAATCCAGGGTACAGATGACTTCGTCTTCGGCATACTCTCCGGCCGGTTTAATCGAGACAATCCTGCCGTCACAATCGGGTGGTGACATGCATCGCTGCAAACGCGCATCGGAACGATGAATCGAACCGAACAAGGTGCCGCGCGTGAGCAAATCGTCCACTTTGAATAGCGGACTGAACGAAAATTTCCCTTCTGTTCTTTTCTGACCGAAACCCGGTGTAATATAGCGACCCTGTTTGACGAGTGGTCGCAACAAGCCATCAAATATGTTGCCGAGCAGTCCAGGCCCGAGGTTGACCGACAATGGTGAACCGGTTGCAGTCACGGGATCTCCCGGCCGTAATCCGGTTGTATCTTCGTAAACCTGTATCACTGACTCGTGACCGTTAATCCGAATCACTTCTCCGAGAAGCTGCATACGCCCGACTTTTACTGCTTCGTTAAGATGAAACGGAACACGAGTGGTGGCACGCAGCACAGGCCCGCTTATCCAGCTGATAACCGCATGATATTCGTTTGCATCATGCATCGTTGGCCAGCCTCTGCTTGATGTGTGCAATCAGTTGGGCCTCGATCATATGCTTCTGCTTTAACAGACCGAGGTGCGTTGCATCAATTATGGTGCCTTTCGCGAGAATGCGGATGCCGGCTTCGATTTTACTGTCCACTGTGAAATGGTTTTGCATGATCATGTTAAAGCCGGAGGCACGCATGATTCGTTTTTTATCGTCCTCACTTAAATCTGACGGATGCTCGATATGCCAGTGATGTTCGCGCAATCTGCCTGACGCTGTTTCGATGACCGCATCCAGCCACCTGACTCTTGAATCCGGCTGCTGCCACAGCGCTACCATGGCTTCCCTCAGCTTTGGCCAGGCGGCATCGAGAATTGCGCGGTCCTCTTTCTGATGCTGTTGTCGCAGCAATGTCTGGTTACGCGCGGTTGCCGATGCAATTTTGATCCTGTATTTCTCACGCAAGGCAACCAGATGACGATGCATACGCCCACGACTATGGGCATGTGCCTGCCTGAGAATTTCTGCTGCCTGCCGGTATGCATTGTCACGTACCTGCTGACAGCGTTTCTCGCGGTTTTCAACCACAACTCCCAGCAGGTGCTCCAGGGTTTCTGCACTCGGGTGTATGTCTGAATCAGAAGAACTCATTCCAGCAGACCCAGCTGTTTGTTTATCCTTGATGCTATATCAGGCACCTCATGTAACCCCTGGATATCAGGCACAACCAACACCGGCGGCTCGATACTTACAAGGAGCTCATCGAGCTCATTACTGTGCAGATATTGCAATACACTACTGCTGACGAGAACCATTGAGGATCTCTCACAGGCTTGTCTTATCAACGGCAATGCATTGTTGCGATCAGCAATATGCGATTCTATTCCGCTCAGCCGATAACCTGCGGCACTGACTTCATCACCAATAAATTCGGCAACAGCCATTCTTGATCCCCGGTCGCTACAGGATCTGGTTCAGTATCAGGATCGATACAATCAATCCATATATTGCAATACCTTCAGCAAGCCCTATAACGATTAAGCTACGACCGAGTATTTCCGGCTTTTCGGCCATGGCTCCAATAGCAGCGCTGCCGACATTGGAAACCGCGATACCGGCACCAAGCGCTGACAGCCCGGTGGAAATTGCAGCGGCAAGGTACCCCCAGGATATAGCGCTATCAGGTATTTTTGAAACAACTCCGGATGTGTCAGCTGCCATGGCCGGCGACAACCAGAATATCAGCGCCGAAGTAAAGCCGATAAAGCCTGAATGACCGAGCCAGAAAATCGCTTTTGCCTTGTTAAATTTCATCATAACTCCTCTCGCTTTATATATTCATGCATTTCAGGAACTGACATTTCCGGTCAGTGGGCCGGATAATGGTTTAAAGACCCGACCATTCGCCTGCAGAAAACGAATAAAGAATTCGAACAGTATCAGTCGTGTCGTCTGTATGCTGACAACCAGTCCTTCGAGCACAATAACAATGATGTTGCCCAGTAACAGAATCAATATTGAAATAACCACAGAACCCGTGCTTTCAGCCATGATATTGAAAGCCAGTGAAAGGCCGGCATGCGCCAGTGCAAATGCACCAACACGGACAAATGAAACAGTGTTCAGTATCAGTTGCATTGCTGTTTCAACCAGGGTCGCTATACTGGCTACCATTGCCATAACATTGCCGCGCGACAGTAATAGATTGCCGATGAAATACCAGGTTAGTGCGCTCGCAATAATCAACAGGCTGGTTTGTATTGCAAGGAAAGATAACGAAATGATACCGATATAAAGTGCAACCACGGGCGCATCGACGTGTAGCCAGCGCAGCCATTCTCCACGCCATCTGGACTCGCAGGCATTGAGTATCATGCCAAGCAGAATTATCAGAACGCCCGCGATGAGTGGTACCGCCAGTACCGGTAACGGATGTTGAACCGGGTGAACCCACAATGCCGGTATCAGGTCCTCGCGGCCAAACACACTGCCAAAAACAAAACCGAATAGCACGGCGGATGCGCCGTTTGCGACCAGTATGCGTAACAGCGGCCATCGCTTCTGTAGCAGGATTCCAGCCAGTAACAGTATGCAGCCCTGGCCGACATCTCCGAACATGTAACCAAACAGCAGCGGCGCAATCACAGCAAGAAACCGGCTGGGATCAGCCTCGTTGTTACCTGGTGTTCCCAGTAATCCGGCAAAGAACTCGAATGGCTTTGCCCACCAGGGATTCTGAAATATCATTGGTGGAGCCGTATCCGCTGGATTTTCAGGAAAATGTAATATGGCATGACTGAGCCTCAGCTCCAGCGCCTTGCTCAGCCTTTTCCCGTCAAGATTGCTTGTCCAACCGGTTATCCATGCAAAATTACTTGATACCGGCAATGAAGACACATTGCTGACAAACCACTTCAATCTGATGATCTCTCCCAGCGCCTGTGACAAATGCAGAGGCCCTGCAAGACCATCTATTTCACGCTGTAGCTGTTCTGCATATGTTTCAAGCCTGCTCCGTTCTGTTATCACTGCCTGCAATGCGTCCTGCCGTTGTGAGGGCAAAGCAGGCAACTGGACAGGAGTGTATTTCTTGATTGCCAATTCGGCAGTTAATGCATCCAGATCATTAGCTGTTCCTACCAACAGTAAATATTTGTGCGCATCTGTTGAAATCTCTTTCCACAGAATCGTGGAAGGAACACTATCTAGCCGGCTCTTTGATGGCAGCAAAAATAAACGCGCTGAAATCAGGGAACCTTTACTCGTCAGCAGTTGATAGTCAAAACCCGATGCTTCATCGCTGGCCAGAACATCTTGCAGCAGGCGGTAATCGTTCAACCGCCTGTTTATTACTGCAAGTTTTTGTATTGTCGGCTGTGCCTGTTTTTCCCAGTCATAGAGGCAGGCCAGTGCCTTATCGAGTATCTCGGCGGGACTGCCCTCGAACGGGCTCATACCAGTATCGGCTATGGGCCATGTTGGTTTGTAGTAACGTTCCAGTTGATTGTATTCCTGCAAGCGTAACTGCAGATCCTGTAAATCCATCTGCATTGAAATGTGGTCGTGCATTTCCAGTTCGATTGTGCCGGTTTGCGCAAGAGCCTCAAGGGTATCGGCAAGCTCGTCATGCGTAGTCAGCAATTCAAACCAGATGGCACGGGTAGGTCGCAAGTTCATCGCTACACTTCTTCCGGTATATGCTGAACCTGTGTGAACAGCAACCGCTGCATAAGATCGCTTCGGATACGGTGAAGATCAATCGCAACAATAAAAAGGTATGCACATACAGCTGCAGGCTGAAAAGCATAGCGACGAAAGATCAGACGCAAACGATCGACCATTGTCTCGTAGTCATTATGCAGCATAATATCGCGGTGCTTTGTCTGCAGTAATGTCTGCTCATGCAACAGCTTCTCTATTTGTTGCAGACCCTTGTCATAACGAATCGATTCAGGACGCATGCTGTTCCACTCGGTAAGCCAGCCCGACAACATTGAATCACCGTGCTGTGATGTTTTAATCAGCCTGCCGTTGCCCGCCTCCATAATATTCCGTAAGCGAATCGAGAGGTCAGGAGCGGTAAAACCGCTGAGATCAGGATCTGATTTCATCCAGTCGAGTGGTTCACCTCCCGTTGCAAGATACTGCAGCACCGGCAGATCAACAAGACGCTTGATCCAGCGCAGTGGCTGCTGCCAGTTGTGAGGCATCCAGTTGGCGACTTCATCTACATGACGTCGATACTTCTGCCGTAACGCAAGTTCAATGTCGTGACTGCTGTGAGCTGGTGCAAGCCCGAGCACCCAGGGTCGCAGTGGTGTCTGCTGCGCAGTTTGCAGATAACTGCCGATATCCTGAATGTTATGCAGCCTCAGCCAAACGCTTGTATCCGCACGGTCACCATAACGTGACTGAATACGCGTTTGAACATAAGCCATTACTGATATACCTGGCATTGCAGTTATCAGCTAGTCCTCTGCTGCAGAATTCGACTGGCAAAGCTCATGAGCCAGCTCATCAATTACAGATTGTAAAACATCAGGGTCATACTGCCTTGACGCATCGAGCCTGAGTTCAGCAGCACCGTTACGCTCTATATTTTTGATGGCGCGGTCAAGCTTGTGATCATGGCGCATTTCCAGGTTGGTGATGCGCTGATCAGTTCGGCTATTGATTCTTTGCGCCCGGTTTCGGGCTTCATCAATAATTTGCACCGCTTCTGTTTCACAGTCACGAATTGCCTGCTCAGCGTCCCTTTCTGCCTGTAAAACCTGCTGGATAGCCTTATCCGCTTCCCTGCATGATTTTAAGTTGTCGTTTTTCATCGCCGGTCTCTGTATAGACTTCGAAATGCCTGTCGTGCATATAATATATTGAATACAGTCATGGTGGATATTACTTTTGGAAACTGTCGAATTGTGAACACCGGTAATAGTTATGATATTTCAGTTTCAACAAATCAGCCACTGGCAATATTAGCATTAGTAAGCCGGCGGATAATGTGACAGAATTGTTGCAGGATGTTGTTATAAATCAACAGCACAGGTGCTTGTGAAAGCTCAATGAAAACAATGAAATACCGGCTTAAACATGGGGTCAGCCTCGGAATTTTACTGTTTGCACTGTGGCTTGGTCTGTCCGGGCAACTGAACACCATCATGTGCTCTCTTGGACTGGCGTCGACACTGCTGGTTGTCTATATATCCCATCGCATGGATGTTGTCGATCATGAGACATACCCGGCCCACATGACCTTTCTGCTGTTGCGTTTCTGGCTTTTTCTTGCTCGTGAAGTCGTTATCGCCAACATCGATGTGATTAAGCGCATCTTCAGGCCCGGCAAAAACATCAGTCCACAACTGTTCGAATTGCCATTAAAGCAGAGGACCGACCTTGGGCGCGTGATCTATGCAAACGCAATCACGATGACGCCAGGCACTGTCAGTATCAACGTCAACAGAGACAGCATCACCGTTCATTCATTAAGCCTGGATGCTGCCATGGATCTCTGCAACGGCCGCATGTCGAGAGCTGTACCCGAAGATTACGCGGACGAGAAAACATGATTCTTTCGGTTGCCGCATTTGCCATCCTGGTAACGATCTCACTGGCACTTGCACGTGCCTTTCTGGGCCCGACTGTCTATGACAGGATACTGGCGATCAATATGGTTGGGACCAAAACCGTGTTATTGATAGCGGTTTTTGCCGTTCTTTCCGAGCGTACTGATATGATCGATATCGCACTGACTTATGCCTTGATAAACTTCATCGGCGTGGTTGCCGTACTCAAGCTCGTCGAACAGGGCAACTTCCATACCGCTGGTGAAGATAAATAACGCGTGTTGCTCCTGATATGATACTCGTCGACATCATCAGCTGGTTTTTCATTCTTGCAGGTGCATTGCTTGGAATTACCGGCGGTGTCGGCATACATCGTTTTCCCGATTTTTATTCGAGGCTGCATGCAGTCGGAATTACCGACACACTATGTGCAGCCATGTTTCTTATCGGGCTGGGCTTACAAACAGGTATATCCATTGCCAGCCTGAAACTACTGCTGATTTTCATCTTCCTGTTTTTCAGTAGTCCTACCGCCACTCATGCGCTAGCCAATGCCGCCCAACTGGGCGGACTCAAGCCTGAACTCGATGAAGACTATCACGGAAACTGTTTTGATCGACACCCTGATTGACATTACATTGCTGGCCTTCCTGACAATCACAGCCATCGCTATTATTCGCATGCGCAATCTGTTTGTGATCATCATGCTGTTCAGTATATTCAGTCTGCATTCTGCCGGCCTGTTCGTTGTTATGGATGCAGCCGATGTTGCTTTTACAGAAGCAGCCGTTGGCGCCGGGATATCGACTGTACTTATGCTGGCCACTCTTGCTTTAACAAAAAACCACGAGGAGAAAATACCTTCTCATCACGCCAGACTTCCCATACTTGTTGTTTTGATTACCGGCGGGGCGCTTGTCTATGGCACCTATGATATACCCACTTTTGGCGACCCGCACTCCCCTTCACAGGAATATCTAAAACCCCATTACCTTGAAGAGGGCATCAGGGAAACAGGGGTACCCAATATCGTCACAGCCGTTCTTGCCAGCTACCGGGGTTACGATACCCTGGGTGAAGTGACTGTGATTTTCACTGCAGGCATCGGTGTCATGCTACTGATCGGCGGGCGTCTTACGCGAAGTAACAGGAAGGACGACTGATGAAACACAACCTGATACTCAGAGTCATCGCCAAATACCTGTTTCCAGTCATTGCCCTGTTTGCCTTTTATGTCCAGTTTCATGGTGACTATGGCCCTGGCGGCGGCTTCCAGGCAGGTGTCATATTCAGTGTTGCATTTATTTTTTATACACTGGTGTTTGGTCTTGATACAACAGAAAAAATCCTTCCCCCTCATCTATTGCGCATTCTCGCCAGCACAGGTGTGCTGGTTTATGCAGGAACAGGTGTTGTCACCATGAGCCTGGGTGGCAATTTTCTTGATTACGACCTGCTGTCGCTTGAGCCGGTTGAAGGTCAGCATATTGGCATCATTTTAATTGAGCTGGGCGTTGGCATGACCGTCAGCTCGATAATGTTGATGATTTTCTTCGCCTTTGCCGGCAGGGGAAGGCAGTGATCGACATCATTCTGGGCCACTATAATTACTGGATTGTTATCTTTTTGATGATGGCAGGCTTTTACACTGTCATCAGCCGCGGCAACCTGATAAAAAAAATTGCAGGCATCAATATCTTTCAGACATCTGTATTTTTGCTGTATATCAGTATCGGCTATGTCAGCGGTGGTACCCCTCCAATTATTGCCGAAGGTTATACCAGCTATTCAAATCCCCTGCCGCACGTACTGATACTGACAGCGATTGTTGTTGGCGTATCGACAACTGCGCTGGGTCTTGCGCTTGTCATACGCATTAAAGAAGCCTACGGGACTATCGAAGAAGACGAAATTCATGCCCAGGATCATTCACTGTGATAGAGCAGAACCTCAGCCTGCTCCTGGTTGTTATCCCATTACTGTCTGCGCCGATTACTGCCATCCTGCCCAATGGCAGATTGCCGTGGCTTTTTACACTGATTATTACCTGGACTTGTCTGATAATAGCCGGCTGGCAGTTATCAATCGTTATTGATGGCAGCAGCATCAGCTATGCACTTGGAGGCTGGGCTCCGCCATGGGGTATTGAGTACCGCATTGATGCAATGAATGCATTTGTTGCACTGATCGTGTCAGGCATTGCGGCAATTACCCTGCCCTATGCATTACTCAGTGTAGAAAAAGAAATTGCATTGCAGCAAACGTCACTGTTCTATGCAATTTTCCAGCTGTGTCTTGTCGGCTTATTAGGTATTACGCAAACAGGTGATGTATTCAACCTTTTCGTATTTCTCGAAATTTCATCGCTTTCTTCCTACGTGCTCATCGCTATGGGCGAACAAAGGCGAGCGCTGACATCGGCGTACCAGTACCTGATTATGGGTACAATTGGTGCAACATTCCTGCTGATTGGCATCGGCCTGATATATGCCGAAACCGGTACGTTGAACATGCTGGATCTCAATCAGCGCCTGCAACCTATTCTGGATCACCGTACCGTACATACGGGTTTTGCTTTCATCGTGGTAGGCATAGCATTGAAACTGGCTTTATTTCCTTTGCACTTATGGCTGCCCAATGCCTATAAATACGCACCCTCAGTTATCAGTGTATTCCTTGCTGCCACCGCAACAAAAGTCGCCGTTTACATCATGCTGCGCATGGTGTTTACCGTGTTTTCCAGTGATTTCGTCAAGATCACGCCAGCCAGTCATATATTCCTGTTGCTGGGTATATTCGGCGTCATCATGGCTTCGGTCGCTGCCATCAATCAATCTGATGTGAAGCGTCTACTCGCCTATTCCAGTATTGCACAGATCAGCTATATGGTGCTGGGTATGGGTTTGGCGTCTATTCTCGGAATAACAGCGACTCTCGTGCATGTATTCAATCATGCTCTGATGAAAGGCGCACTTTTCATGGCCTGCGGCGCCATCGTGTATCGTATTGGCTCGAGCAGGTTTGAAAACCTTTATGGTCTCGGACGGCAAATGCCATGGACCTTTTCTGCCATTTGCATTGCCGGCTTAAGCCTGATCGGTATACCCGGCACGGCCGGCTTCATCAGCAAATGGTACTTTGTCCTTGCAGCACTCGAACAACAGTCGTGGCCTGTTGTTCTGGTAACGCTGCTGGGATCGCTGCTTGCCGTGATATATGTATGGAAGATCATAGAAGTCATGTTCCTGCACCCGCCCCCGGATTCAGTGCTGGCAGTTAAAGAGGCGCCTGTTATATTGCTGATCCCGATGTGGGTACTGGTTATTGCCAATGTCTATTTTGGCATCAACACCGAACTCACGGTGAATATTGCCGACACCGCCGCAAGATTGCTCGGAGTGGCTGCACACCATGAATGATCAGCAACTGGTACTGCTCACAGTCTTGCTGCCCTTTGCCTGCGCTGTCATTGTTGCGCTGTGCGGACGCTGGCCCAATCTGCGGGAGGCGATCACATTAACCACGGCCGCCGCCGTATGTCTGAATGTAACGATTCTCTATTCTCGCTTTATTGATGGCGCTTTGCCGGCTGTTGATATTGCCGAGCCACTTCCCGGACTGGCTCTTCGCTTCGAAATAGAATCACTTGGCATGTTGTTCGCGCTGGTGGCAGGATTTTTATGGCTGATCACATCGATATATGCCATTGGTTACATGCGTGGCCATCATGAACTCAACCAGACACGCTTCTATGCACTGTTCGCTGTTGCCATCGGCAGTACCCTGGCCATCGCCTTTGCAGGTAACCTCTTTACCCTGTTCCTGTTTTATGAAGTTCTGACAATCTCAACCTATCCACTGGTCGCGCACGCAGGAACTGCTGAAGCACGCCGTGGTGCGCGAACTTATATCGGAATCCTGCTGACCACTTCCATCGCTTTTCTGTTACTCGCCATTCTAATTACCTATACTGTTTCAGGCAGCCTGGATTTCCGTCGTGGGGGCATCCTGGCCGGCAAGCTTGACCCGGCATGGGCCGGCCTGCTTTATGCACTGTTCATATTCGGCATAGGCAAGGCTGCGGTCATGCCTTTTCACCGCTGGCTTCCCGCGGCAATGGTTGCGCCTACACCCGTAAGTGCGCTGCTGCATGCGGTTGCAGTGGTCAAGGCCGGTGTCTTCAGCGTTCTGAAAGTAACCATCTATATATTTGGCACTGACTTTATCGTGAACTCGGGCGCAAACGACTGGCTTGTCTGGTTTGCTGGAACCACCATCCTGCTGGCATCATTGATCGCGATGACCAGGGATAATCTCAAATCGCGTCTCGCCTATTCAACCATCAGCCAACTGAGCTACATCGTGCTTGGCGCAGTGCTGGCGACGAACATGAGCCTGATTGGCGGTGCCTTGCATATCACTATGCACGCCTTCGCCAAGATCACGCTGTTTTTTGCTGCAGGCGCGATTCTTGTTGCCGCGAACAAAACCGAGATTAGCGATATGAGCGGGCTGGGCCGCACCATGCCAATCACCTTTGGCGCCTTTCTGGTCGCCAGCCTGAGTATCATAGGCTTGCCACCATTCGGTGGCATGTGGAGTAAATGGTATCTGGGAATGGGCGCCGTCGAGACCGGTCAGTGGTTGTTACTCTCTGTGCTGCTGGTGAGTTCTTTATTAAACATCGCCTACTTGCTGCCGGTTCCGGTGAAAGCGTTTTTCGGTAAAACCAGAGACGGGACATCACCTTCTCGTATCAGGGAAGCACCGACGAGCTGCCTGATTGCAATGGTCATCACATCGCTCGCCTGTCTATTACTGTTCTTCTATCCCGATCCTTTTTATGAACTGGCGTTGAACATGATTGGAGTCGGATGAATTGACAAAGCCGGAACACAAGCAGCATGTGTTTGATAACCCGCGCAACGTGGCACGTCTGCTGCGCGGCCTTTATCTCATTTGCTTTTTTCTGTTCTTGCTGGATTTTATTCTGCATCGGCATGTTGCACTACGATGGGAGGTCATCACCGGTTTTTACCCGCTATTCGGCTTTGTTGCCTGTGTGACGCTTGTCCTGGTAGCCAAACAGATGCGCAAGGTTCTCATGCGCAAGGAAGATTATTACGATGTGGATGACTGATCTTCCTCCCTTTGTTCCGTTTTTTATCGCCGCATTCCTGGCGATGATAGCACGCGGCTGGTCTCGCAACCTGATCATACTCGCAGCACCACTCCTGGGTGGAATCCACTTATGGCTCGAGGTAGAACCGGGGATCATTACCACGGCATCAATTCTGGATTTTGAGCTGATTTTGATGAGGACCGATCGCCTCAGCCTGCTGTTTGGTTATCTGTTTCATCTTGCCGCTTTTATTGCAGCAGTGTTTGCATTGCACGTACGAGACACCACGCAAAGTGTTGCAAGCCTGCTCTATGCAGGCAGTGCCCTGGGCGCCGTATTTGCCGGCGACCTGATCACCCTGTTTATATTCTGGGAATTACTGGCGATAACTTCTGTTTTTCTGATCTGGGCCCGTCGTAGTGAACGCGCGATTCGCGCCGGAATGCGTTACCTGGTGATTCAGGTATCATCCGGGGTATTACTGCTCGCCGGCGCACTGGTGCACTATTATCAGAATGGCTCACTGGCATTTGAATATATTGGTCTTGAAGGCCTCAGCGGCTGGCTGATATTTATCGCTTTTGGCATAAAATGCGCTTTTCCCTTTTTGCATAACTGGCTTACTGATGCATATCCGGAATCCACACCTACAGGAACCGTCTTCCTGTCTGCTTTCACGACCAAGGTAGCAGTATACGCATTGGCACGCGGATTCCCCGGGACAGAACTCCTGATATATATCGGCGCGGTGATGACATGCTTTCCTATCTTCTATGCCGTCATCGAAAATGACCTGCGCAGGGTGCTTGCCTACAGCATGATCAACCAGATTGGCTTTATGGTCTGCGGAATTGGTATCGGCACCGCGCTCGCCTTGAACGGAGCCGTGGCTCATGCCTTCAATGACGTGTTGTTCAAGAGCCTGCTGTTCATGACCATGGGAGCTGTACTTTATCGCACAGGGAATATGAATGGCTCGGACCTGGGTGGCCTGTACAAATCCATGCCGAAGACCACATTACTCTGTATCGTTGGCGCCTGCTCGATATCAGCTTTCCCGCTATTCAGCGGTTTTGTCAGCAAATCAATGATAATGGTTGCGATGATCGAGGAAGGTCATGATTACCTGTGGCTGATGCTGCTATTTGCCTCGGCCGGTGTTTTCCATCATGCGGGCATCAAGATCCCCTACTTTGCATTTTTCGCTCACGATTCCGGCATCAGAACTGAAGAAGCGCCCCTCAACATGCTTGTTGCCATGAGTATCGCTGCAGTACTGTGTATCCTGATCGGTACTCAACCTCAGCTCCTTTATGCACTGTTACCCTGGCCGGTTGACTACTGGCCGTATGATACAACCCATGTGTTGGCTCAATTACAGTTACTGTTTTTCTCTGCACTGGCATTTGTCTGGCTGAATAAACAGGGGCTTTATCCACCCGAGCTGCACGGGGTTAATATTGATGCGGAATGGCTGTATCGCAAACTCGTACCTGATAGTGCACATGCTGTTGTTAACACATTGAGGAGAGTCGGGAGCACAACCACTGACACAATTCACAGCAAATCGAACGATGCCGTGTTGATATTGAAAAGAACGCCTGTCGGCCGCTTCAGTCTTGCCGCAAACTGGCCAACAGGCAGCATGGTGTTCTGGATAGCTGTCATCCTTGGCCTGTTTCTGCTTGCGGACGTCATAGATTAAAAACTGATGATCATGTCAGTCACAACGTTTCAGGCAATACTTCAATAACGGTGGCGATATCAACGTAGTCACTATTATCATCAGCACAACAGCTGAAAACAGCTCATCACTCATCACGCCGAGACTTTTACCAATAGCGGCGAAAATCAGACCGACCTCGCCACGCGGCATCATACCAATACCGATCGCCCAGCGGTTTTTTACGCCAAATACGCCAAAACCGGAAACGACCTTGCCAACGATGGCTGCGACCAGCAGGCCGGCCGAGAGCAACATGACATCGGCCTGAAAGAAGGTTTCCAGCTTTACCTGTATACCCATCAGCACAAAGAAAATAGGAACCAGGATAACCTCGAGTGGCATGATCAAATCCTTGATACAGATCGGGCATTTACGGTCATTATTCCAGCTGTCAAAGTAGGCATCATGCAGTATAAGCCCGGCGGTAAATGCGCCAATGATAGTTGCCAGTCCGGAAAGGTTCGCCAACCATGCCAGCACCATCACAAAAAGGTAAGACACAAACATCTTTGCCTCGATCAGATCAAGGCGCCGGAACAGTTTTACAATAAAACGGATAAAGAAGGGGCCGAGATAAACGGCAGCCAGCAGAAACAGTGATGCCATGACAATAATAACCGAAATATGAATCAGATCAACACTGCCGGTGACGACAATACCACTGACGATCGCCAGCATTAGCAGGCCAAGCACGTCATCAAATACAGCAGCACCGAGAATGATTCGTGCCGTTTCCGTTTGCTCCATTTTCATTTCCTGCAGCACCATCGCCGTTATCCCAACGCTGGTTGCGGCCAGCGTTGCACCGAGGAACAGGCTGGTATGAAACTCGACGTCTTCAATCAACAAGGTGGAGGCGATCATTCCCAGCAGAAATGGCAACAGCACACCAACAATAGCCACGCGACCCGAATCCGGTCCAACCTTGCGCATCTCGTCGATACTGGTGTCCAGGCCAACCAGGAAGAGCAGAAAAATGACGCCATAACGGGAAAACACATCGACCGTATGTGCTACCTGTAGTAATTCATTGCCATGCGGTCCACGCAGGATATCGAGAATATCCCAGGTACCTTCTACACCTACAGCATTGATACAGGCAAGCTCAAGGCTCTCCCCTTTCAGCAGATTCTCCATGGTGTCAAATATCGCCGGCCCCTCGCGTAACACCATAATCAGATCAAAGTGAAAATAGAAAGCAACATTGCCGACAATAATCCCCATCAGCAACTCACCGAGCACAGAAGGAAAACCGAGTTTACGGGCTGAAAACCTGCCGATCAGGGCGACAAACAGAATACCGGTGACACCGAGTATTACAGGCGCAACCGGGTCACTGTGTGACACGTGAAACTGGAAAGCCGACGCCATAGATGGCAGCAATGCCAGGACAAATAAAATGAACAGCCTGTTATTCATTAGCGCTGCTTTACAACTTCTCATGCATTGTTATTAATAAAGGAGCTAGCAGATACGCGGCAGCGGATCATCTTCTAGCTCTTCCAGAATTCGCTCTCCGCCTATTTCCGTTTCAAGCAGAACATGGTTTATTCCCGCATCAATGCAGCCTATCAGGCTCGCGTCACTCCCTGCTTCCATGCCTTGCCAGCTTGCCAGTAGCGCTTCCGCTTCAGCAGGATCAATCACTGCGACAACCCGGCCTTCGCAAGCCAGGTACATCGGATCATAGCCCAGCATATCGCATACAGATTGCACCGGGTCGCGTACTGGCAACGCTGCCTGTTTCAAACGCACACCCATACCTGTCGCTCGCTGCAGTTCCGCGCACACCGTTGCCAGCCCGCCGCGCGTAGGATCACGCATGAAGCGCAGTCCTTCATGCGTGATCGCTGCTTGCGTCAGGTCCAGCACACTCGCCGCATCTGACTGGATATCTCCGCTGAGTCCAAACTCTTCGCGCGCGAGCATGACTGCGATTCCATGATCGCCGACTGATCCACTGACAATAATTGCATCACCATTTTTTATATTGCCCATTGCCAATGCTTGCCCGCTGCGTATGCCTATGCCGGTCGTTGCCAGATACAATCCACCACCCTCACCACGACGCAATACCTTGGTATCGCCGGCAACGACTTTGACACCAATTTCCGTCGCGGCTTCAGCCAGTGACTTGATGATGCGGTCCAGAACTTCTATTTCGAGGCCTTCTTCAATAAATGCATTCAGGCTGAGATATTTTGGTATGGCACCTGCCACTGCGAGGTCGTTAGTTGTGCCGTGAACCGCCAGCGAGCCGATATTTCCTCCCGGAAATTCCAGCGGCTGCACCGTGAATCCGTCCGTGGTAAACAGAACCTCGCCACTGCCTATGTCGATGGGTACTGCATCTGCCTGCACATCGAGATCAGGATTGGCAAGATGGCGCGCGAAAAGCTCATCGATCAATTCACGCATGTAACGGCCGCCATTGCCGTGCGCCAGTGATATGTGGGTGTCTTGCATACTCTATTTACCTGCAAAGTGATTTTTAACCGCAGAGGCGCGGGGTCGCAGAGAAAAACCTTGTTATTAAGCCAGTTGCGCCATGGACCAAACTAAAAAATATTCTGAGTCTCTGCGTCTCTGCGGTTCAATTATTTATCTGTTATATCCATATTCAATAACCTGCCCGAAACTGATACCGGCATCATTGACAGGTATCAACTCGGGCAGATGAACCGAAAAGCCGTCATTCGACAACAGAGTCAATGCATGTTCGGTCAGGATGCGATTCTGAAACACACCACCGGAAAAACTGACTGTATTTACACTGTATTCACTTCGAATCGCTCGCGCCTGCTGAAGCATTGCGTGTGCCAGTGACGCATGGAACAGGGAAGCGCGCCTGCTGACGCTTAAGCCGGAATCCAGCATAGCAGCGACCAATGGCGCCCAGTCTGTAATCAATACGTTATCACGCTGTTCTAACAGCAGCTCCACGTGATCATCGAGCCTGCCGGATAATGCCTCGAATGCCATCGGTCCCTGACCTTCAAAACTCGCCATGGTACAGACACCGCAAAGTGCCGCCGCCCCGTCAAACAGGCGACCAACTGCCGATGTGCGCGGTGAATTAATACGCCGTTGCCATGCTTCCCGCAGTAGCGAGTCATTTTCGGGCAATGAGGAATATTCGCGGCCTGTCTCCCAGCACAAAGCAGCAGCACATCGCCAGGGTTCACGTCCTGCCTTGTCGCCACCAGGCAAATGGAACGCGCGCATACTTGCGACACGCCGCCAGTTACCGGGTGTTCCCAGCATGGTCTCACCGCCCCAGAGCATATCATCAGCACCATAACCCGTACCATCCCAGGTGAATGCCAGAACAGGCTCGTCAGTATTGCACTCGTAATATGCTGACGCAGCATGAGCATGATGATGGAATATCTTTTGCAGTGGCAGGTCCTGCCGTTTTGCCCAGCGCGTCGTCGTATAACCGGGGTGGGCATCGCACAAGATTCGTTCAATACACACACCATAAAGCCGTTGCAGGTCGTCGATGGTTTGCTCAAACACATCAACACTGCGCACGGAATCCATCTCGCCGATATGAGGCGATATAACGGCGCGCTGTTCCCATGCCAGCGTAATCGTGTTCTTCATATGCGCACCGACTGCAAGTAAAGGCTTTTCCAGTTTGTACGGCAAGGTGAGTTCGCGGGGTACGAATCCGCGGCCCAGTCGAATCGGGCGCGGTTTGCCCGCTATGTTCCTGAATACCGGATCATCTGCCGGCCGCTCGATCGGACGATCATGATGCAGAAAAGCATCCGCCACATGCATCAGCCTCTTATCCACTTCCGTGTTTTGAGTCAAAACAGGCTCACCGCTGATATTGGCTGAAGTTGCAACCAGAGGGCCGCCAAAATCATTCAGTAACACATGGTGTAACGGGCTGTAAGGCAGCATTACGCCGATTTCAGCCAGTCCGGGCGCGACAACCTCTGACAGAATCGAACCCGGTTTTTTTGGTACAAGCAAAATAGGCCTGGCCGGGCTCAACAGAAATGTACGGTCGGCGGTCGTTAACTCCACAGCGGATGCCACAGCCCTGAAAGGATCTTCGACGGGTGCGGGAAACAGTACCGCCAGCGGCTTATCAGGGCGCGGCTTTGTATTGCGCAGTTTCGTGACCGCAGCATCATTACACGCATCGCACATCAGATGATAGCCGCCTATACCTTTGACGGCGACAATCTCTCCCTTGTTCAATGCCTGTATCGTCGCTGACAAAGCTTCTTCGTTACCCGCAATAACATCACTCTTGCGCTTTCTGTACTCAAGCCGTGGACCACAGACAGGGCAGGCAACAGGCTCGGCATGGTAACGGCGATCAGCGGGATCCTCATACTCATCTCGGCATTGCACGCACAGCTCGAAACCGGACATGGTCGTATTCTTCCGGTCATAGGGCAAGCTGCGAATCAAGGTATAGCGAGGACCACATTGGGTGCAATTGATAAAGGGATAGCGATAACGACGGTCAGATGGTGACATCAGCTCGGCGAGGCATTCATCACAGGTAAACAAATCAGCAGGCACACTGATATCTGCTTTACCTCGA